>NZ_QFRV01000002.1:0-149010 GCF_004136805.1 Enterobacter cloacae complex sp. GF14B | reverse complement strand
CAGCTGGGGCGGACTGGCGCTGGCGCGTGGTGCGGTAGGTGCTGCCGAAGCGGCGATGATCCCCGCGGGTCTGAAAGCCAGCTCTGAATGGTTCCCGGCAAAAGAGCGTTCTATCGCTGTCGGTTACTTCAACGTGGGCTCCTCCATCGGGGCGATGATTGCTCCGCCACTGGTGGTGTGGGCGATTGTGATGCACAGCTGGCAGATGGCGTTCATCATCTCCGGTGTGCTGAGCTTTGCCTGGGCCATGGCGTGGCTGATTTTCTATAAACACCCGCGCGACCAGAAAAAGCTGTCTGACGAAGAACGTGACTACATTATTAATGGTCAGGAATCCCAGCATCAGACCGACAACGGCAAAAAGATGTCCGTCTGGCAGATCCTGGGCACCCGTCAGTTCTGGGGTATCGCCCTGCCACGCTTCCTGGCAGAACCGGCCTGGGGTACGTTTAACGCCTGGATCCCACTGTTCATGTTTAAAGTTTACGGCTTTAACCTGAAAGAGATCGCGATGTTCGCCTGGATGCCAATGCTGTTTGCAGACCTGGGCTGTATCGTCGGCGGCTACCTGCCACCGCTGTTCCAGCGCTGGTTTGGCGTGAACCTGATTGTGTCCCGTAAGATGGTGGTCACCATGGGCGCCCTGCTGATGATCGGCCCGGGTATGATCGGCCTGTTCACCAGCCCTTACGTGGCTATCGCCCTGCTGTGTATCGGGGGCTTTGCTCACCAGTCTCTGTCCGGTGCGCTGATTACGCTCTCGTCCGACGTGTTTGGTCGTAACGAAGTCGCCACCGCCAATGGCCTGACCGGGATGGCCGCCTGGACCGCAAGTACCCTGTTTGCGCTGGTGGTCGGCGCGCTGGCGGATACGATTGGTTTCAGCCCACTGTTCGCGGTACTGGCTGTCTTCGACCTGTTGGGTGCGGTGGTTATCTGGACGGTGCTGAAAAGCAAATCCGCAGATGAACTTGCGAAAGAGTCCCTCGGGGGACCGGCGACGCAGAGTTAGCGTTGTTGTGCCGGGTGGCGGCTCCGCCTTACCCGGCCTACAAAATCCAATAAAATAGTAGGTCGGGTAAGCGTAGCGCCACCCGGCAAGAACGACGCAAAAGCCGCCTCCGGGCGGCTTTTTTGATGGCGAAATCTGGAGACTGGCACGCAAAAGTGGTATAACAAATCATTCGCCGTACCCTGCCTGGAGCGCATATGGAAATCACCGAATCACGTCGTTTATATCAACAACTTGCCGCCGAGCTGAAAGATCGCATCGAGCAAGGGGTCTATCTTGTCGGTGATAAACTTCCCGCTGAGCGTTTCATTGCGGATGAAAAAAGCGTCAGCCGCACGGTGGTCCGCGAAGCCATCATCATGCTGGAAGTGGAAGGGTATGTTGAGGTACGCAAAGGTTCCGGCATTCATGTGATTTCCAGCCAGGCGAAACACTCCCCCACCCCGGACGAAAGTCTGGAGTTTGCCAGCTACGGTCCGTTTGAGCTTCTCCAGGCTCGCCAGCTGATTGAAAGCAACATTGCGGAATTTGCTGCGACGCAGGTGACCAAGCAGGACATCATGAAGCTGATGGAAATCCAGGATCACGCGCGTAAAGAAAAATGTTTCCGCGATTCTGAATGGGACCTGCAATTCCACGTCCAGGTCGCCCTTGCGACTCAGAACACGGCGCTGGCGGCAATCGTTGAAAAAATGTGGACTCAGCGCGTTCACAACCCGTACTGGAAGAAATTGCACGATCATATTGATTCCCGCACGGTAGATAACTGGTGTGACGATCACGACCAGATTCTTAAGGCCCTGATTCGTAAAGATCCGCATGCGGCGAAACTGGCAATGTGGCAGCATCTGGAGAACACCAAACAGATGCTGTTTAATGAAACAAGTGATGACTTTGAATTTAACGCTGACCGCTATCTTTTTGCCGATAATCCGGTCGTTCACCTCGATACCGCGACCAATCTCGCAAAATAACGCCCCGAACTGCTGGCAGGCGCACCGCCGCGCCTTCCGGCCAGACAGGGTAAGAAAACCTCTATAGTGTCAGCCTTTGTAAAATTTCTCGCTCCCCTCCGTGGCTTACGCCAAAATCGTGTTTCCCCTCAAATTCTGTGACGCAGAACGTCGGGCTTTGTTACAATTGGATTCACTTCGTTATTTTGTAAGTTAGTGCTTGCTAACCAGCCAATTAACAGGGAACAGTGTTGGCCACACATCAATGTGTCCGCGAGCGACCATAATGAAATCATAACAATGTCGCCGTGCTGTATTTCCCGAATTACAGGCGTGACGTTAACCGATTTCCAGGAACACTGAATGGAACTTTTGACCCAACTACTGAACGCCCTCTGGGCTCAGGATTTCGAAACGCTGGCCAACCCGTCCATGATTGGCATGCTCTACTTTGTATTATTTATGATCCTGTTCCTTGAGAACGGTCTGCTGCCTGCTGCCTTTTTACCGGGCGACAGCCTGCTGGTGCTGGTCGGGGTGCTTTGTGCAAAAGGGGCAATGGCTTTCCCGCAAACGGTCCTGCTTTTAACCATTGCCGCCAGCCTGGGCTGCTGGGTGAGTTACATTCAGGGGCGATGGCTGGGTAACACGCGAATCGTTCAGAACTGGCTTTCGCACCTTCCGGCCCATTACCACCAGCGAGCGCACCACCTTTTCCATAAGCATGGGCTTTCCGCCTTGCTGATCGGCCGCTTTATCGCATTCGTACGCACCCTACTGCCCACCATTGCGGGCCTGTCCGGCCTGAGCAGCACGCGCTTCCAGTTCTTTAACTGGATGAGCGGCTTGCTGTGGGTGCTGATCCTGACCACGCTCGGCTACGCGCTGGGTAAAACGCCGGTCTTTATGAAATACGAAGACCAACTGATGTCTTGCCTGATGCTGCTGCCCGTCGTTCTGCTGGTGTTTGGCCTGGTCGGGTCCCTGGTCGTACTGTGGAAGAAGAAATACGGAGCCAGGGGTTAACGATGGTTATCTCCCCGCTCGCGCTGCGCCGCTTCTCTTACGCCATCGTCGCGCTGATGATGTTCAGCGCTCTTATCCTGCTGTGGTCTGCGCTACAGCATCAGGAGTCGACGCTGGCTATCCGTCCTGTGAGCCAGGGAACCAGCGTGCCGGATGGTTTTTCCATCTGGCATCATCTCGACGCAAACGGGATCCGCTTTAAGAGCATCACGCCGCAAGACGATGTACTACTGATAAAATTTGACTCCAGTGCGCAAAGCGCCGCGGCGAAAGCCGTGCTGGACCGCACGCTGCCGCAGGGTTACATCATTGCGCAACAGGATGATGACAGCCACGTCGCCTCCTGGATGTCACGGTTACGCGACACGTCGCATCGATTTGGTTAACGACTAATATTCCGAATATTTTCACCTACTTTGGTGAAACTCCCGTTTACTTACTATGCTTAAGTACGCGGAGCACCCCTCAGATGTTCTCCGCTTAGTTCTGGAACACGGCTTACGCCGTAACACAATGGAAGGTTTCTATAATGAAATACCGCATCACCCTGGCTCTGGCCCTTTTTTCTTTAAGCACAGCTTCCTTCGCTATGTCTCTTTGTCAGGAGAAAGAACAGGATATCCAACGCGAAATCAGTTATGCCGAAAAGCATAACAATCAGCACCGGATCGACGGACTGAAAAAAGCGTTGCGCGAAGTGAAAGACAACTGTACGGATAGCAAGCTGCGTGCCGATCATCAGGAAAAAATCGCTGAACAGAAGGACGAGATAGCCGAGCGCCGTCAAGACCTGCAAGAAGCGAAAGAGAAAGGTGATGCGGAAAAAATTGCCAAGCGCGAGAGGAAGTTGCAAGAGGCGCAGGACGAACTGAAAGCGCTGGAAGCTCGCGATTATTGAGTTAACGGAAATCTCAACAGGAGAGAATCATGTCAAAAGATACAACTTCAGAAAATCTGCGCGCTGAACTGAAATCCCTGGCGGACACCCTGGAAGAGGTGCTGAACTCTTCTGCCGATAAATCGAAAGAAGAAGTCAGCAAACTGCGCAGCAAAGCGGAGCAGGCACTGAAAGAGAGCCGTTACCGTCTGGGTGAAACCGGTGATGCACTGGCGAAACAGACCCGCGAAGCGGCTGCGCGCGCAGACGAATATGTACGTGATAATCCATGGACGGGTGTGGGTATTGGCGCCGCAGTGGGTGTGGTGCTGGGTGTCCTGCTGACGCGTCGTTGATTATGGAAGATCCACGTCACGCACAAGGGCCTGCTAAAAACGTCCTCGGCATTGGCCAGCGTATTCTTACGACGCTGGTCGGGATTGCCGAAACGCGCGTCCGGCTTGCGGTAGTGGAGCTGGAAGAGGAGAAAGCCAACCTCTTCCAGATGCTGCTCATGCTTGGGCTTACGATGCTCTTTGCCGCGTTTGGTCTGATGAGCCTGATGGTGTTAATCATCTGGGCTATCGATCCACAGTATCGTCTGAACGCGATGATTGCGACTACCGTGGTTCTGCTGGTGGCGGCGCTGATAGGCGGTATCTGGACCCTGCATAAAGCGCGCACGTCGACCTTCCTGCGTCATACGCGCCAGGAGCTGGCCAACGACCGCGCCCTGCTGGAGGATGATAAGTCGTGAGCGACAAAGCCGAACGTCAAAAGCGGAAAGCGTATCTGTTGAGCCAAATCCAGCAGCAGCGACTGGATCTGTCTGCCAGCCGTCGCGACTGGGTTGAAGCCACGCATCGGTTTGACCGCGGCTGGAACACGGTCCTGAGCCTGCGTTCATGGGCGCTGGTCGGCAGCAGCGTGATGGCGATCTGGTCGGTTCGGCATCCTAACATGCTGATCCGCTGGGCACGTCGCGGCTTTGGCGCCTGGAGCGCCTGGCGTCTGGTGAAAACCACGCTGCGACAGCAGCAGTTGCGGTGAAAAAAGCAAAACGGTAACCCTGGTTACCGTTTTTTGTTTTTGCCCCCTCTCCCTGTGGGAGAGGGATGGGGTGAGGGCACCAGCCCGCACGCTCCCTTACTCAATATCTTTGAAGAAGATTAACAGTTTTCCTTGCTAACAATTGCCATCCGCCCCGTTTACACTCCTCTCCATCGACAGCAAAGACGCGGTATCTACCCGAATTTGCACGCAAATAACGTTTAGCCGCTGATGTGGTTTCCTGGAGAGTAAAATGAAAAAATTAGAAGATGTTGGTGTACTGGTAGCGCGTATTCTGATGCCAATTCTGTTCATCACCGCAGGCTGGGGCAAAATTACCGGCTATGCGGGCACTCAGCAGTATATGGAAGCGATGGGCGTGCCGGGGTTCCTGCTGCCACTGACCATTCTGCTTGAGTTCGGCGGCGGCCTGGCAGTGCTGTTCGGTTTCCTGACCCGCACCACGGCGCTGTTCACCGCAGGCTTTACCCTGCTGACCGCGTTCATCTTCCACAGCAACTTTGCGGAAGGCGTGAACTCCCTGATGTTCATGAAAAACCTGACCATCGCGGGTGGCTTCCTGCTGCTGGCTATCACGGGCCCGGGTGCCTACAGCATCGACCGTCTTCTGAATAAGAAGTGGTAAGCAGGCTATACTGATTACATTCAAAGCGAGGAGACATCTCCTCGCTTTTGCTATCTGACGGAGGAGAAAAAAATGGGACAACTCGTAGACGGCGTCTGGCAGGATGTCTGGTATGACACCAAATCCACCGGTGGACGCTTTAAGCGCTCTGTTTCGGCCTTCCGTAACTGGCTGACCGCCGACGGCGCACCCGGCCCGAGTGGCGAAGGGGGCTTTGCGGCGGAGAAAGATCGTTATCATCTGTATGTTTCTCTCGCCTGTCCGTGGGCGCACCGCACGCTGATTGTGCGCAAACTTAAAGGCCTCGAATCGTTAATTCCGGTTTCGGTGGTCAACCCGCTGATGCTGGAAAACGGCTGGACGTTCGACAGTGACTTCCCTGCCGCGACGGGTGATGAGCTTTATCATCACGATTTCCTGTATCAGCTCTATCTGCGCGCCGATCCGCACTACACCGGACGCGTAACGGTGCCTGTGCTGTGGGACAAGAAAAACCAGACGATCGTCAGCAATGAATCCGCTGAAATCATTCGCATGTTCAATACCGCGTTTGACGCACACGGTGCCCGCGCCGGGGATTACTACCCGGTTGAGCTGCGCGAGAAAATTGACGAGCTGAACGGCTGGATCTACGACAACGTCAACAACGGCGTCTACAAAGCGGGCTTTGCCACCAGTCAGGAAGCGTACGACGAAGCGGTCGGCAACGTGTTTGGATCCCTGGAGCGCCTGGAGCAGATCCTCGGCCAGCATCGTTATTTAACGGGCGATCGCCTCACTGAAGCAGACATCCGCCTGTGGACGACGCTGATCCGCTTCGATCCGGTATATGTCACCCACTTCAAGTGCGACAAGCATCGCATCAGCGATTATCTGAACCTGCACGGTTTCCTGCGTGACATCTATCAGATGCCGGGGATTGCGGAGACGGTCAATTTTGACCATATTCGCACCCATTATTTCCGCAGTCATAAGACCATCAACCCAACGGGCATTATCTCCATTGGCCCGTGGCAGGACCTGGATGAACCGCACGGGCGCGACGTGCGTTTCGGATAATTATTTAGGGAATCAATTGATTCCCTTTTTTAATTCACAGCATACATCTATCCTTACCTCGATCGCTTAGAAAACAAGTGATTGACTGATTAAGAGGCAAGGAAAAATGGACTGGTATTTAAAGGTACTGCGCAACTATTTTGGTTTTGGTGGCCGTGCCCGCCGTAAAGAGTACTGGATGTTCGTTCTGGTGAACTTCGTCCTGATTATGGTGCTGGGCATTGTGGACAAGATCCTCGGCTGGGAACGCGAGGGGGGTGAAGGCATTCTCACCACCATTTATGGTGTGTTAGTTCTGCTGCCTTCATGGGCCGTACTGTTTCGTCGTCTCCACGACACCGATCGTTCGGCGTGGTGGCTGCTGTTGCTGTTGATCCCGCTTATCGGCTGGATCGTGATTTTGATTTTCAACTGTCAGAGCGGAACGCCGGGCGAAAACCGCTTTGGTCCGGATCCTAAGGCAAGCGCGTAAATTCTGCCCGGTGGCGCTTACGCTTACCGGGCCTACGCTTATTTGTTGTGGTGGGCAAAGAGCTTGGGAATTTCACGCAAACACCACGATTTGGCTTCGCCCATGCTATCGCGACGCCACGCCATAATAATATCCACTTCGCTGGTGTATTCCGGGCTGACGACGCGCAACCGCCCTTCTGCAATGTCCTTTTCAACAAACGGGTACGGCATAGTCGCCACGCCCAGCCCCGCCAGGAGCGCCTGTCGCTTATCTTCCAGCGACGTTACCGTCAGTCGCGGCTGTTTATCCAGCAACTGTACCGTTAACACCGGGCGCTCTCGGGCGGTATCCGCGACCGCCACGCCGCGGTATTTCACGCGCGTGACCTCAGAGAGCGGCTCCGGCTCCTGATGGATAGGGTGATCCGGCGCGGCGACGTAGACGTTCATCACGCTGTAGAGCTTGCGCGAATTGATTTCTGACGATGAGCGGAAATGCATGTCTGGCGCAATCACGATATCCGCCCTGCCCGTCTCAAGACGCTCCCATGCCCCGGCCAGCACCTCGGTGATGATCGAGAGCTGGGTATTGGCTTTCGCGGCCAGTTTGTCCACCAGCGGAAACAGCGCTTCGGTGGGCACCAGCGCTTCGGTCACTAACGTCAGATGGGTTTCCCAGCCGCGGGCCAGCGCTTCGGCATCGGTCGTCAGCTTATCCGCCGCTTCCAGCAATACGCGGCCGCGCTCCAGCAGCATCCGCCCAACGTTGGTGAATTTTGTTCGATGACCGGAGCGATCGAAGAGCACAACATCCAGCTCCTCTTCCAGCTTTTGCATGGTGTAGCTCAGCGCAGACGGAACGCGCCCCAGTTCATCTGCCGCCGCGGCAAAACTGCCGCGCCTGTCAATCGCGTCCATGACGCGAAGCGCCTCAAGCGTCAATGCTCTCTCTTTAGCCATCTCGTTCTCATTCAGGAAATTTGAACATACCAGGCAGAATATCTGGCTAACAATGCAGCGTCCATACCTTTACCATTGATTTAGTGTAAAAAGAGGTCAAGTTTATGATTACGACAAGAACAGCGAAACAGTGCGGACAAGCCGATTTCGGTTGGTTGCAGGCCCGCTACACCTTTTCCTTTGGACACTACTTTGACCCTAAACTCCTCGGTTACGCTTCACTGCGTGTATTGAATCAGGAAGTGCTCGCCCCGGGCGCGTCCTTCCAGCCGCGCACGTACCCGAAAGTCGATATCCTGAACCTGATCCTGGAAGGCGAGGCAGAATACCGCGATAGCGAGGGCAATCATGTACAGGCGAAGGCTGGCGAGGCGCTGTTAATTTCCACGCAGCCAGGTATTAGCTACAGCGAGCATAACCTCAGCAAAGATAAAACGCTGACCCGCATGCAGCTGTGGCTGGATGCCTGTCCGGAGCGGGAAAATCCGCTGGTGCAAAAGATCGATCTGAAGGGCGATCAACAGCAGCTGATTGCCTCGCCAGACGGCAGCAAAGGCAGCTTGCAGTTACGCCAGCAGGTGTGGCTGCACCATATCGAACTGAAAAAAGATGAACAGGCGAGCTTCCAGCTTCATGGCCCGCGAGCCTATTTGCAGTCCATTCACGGAACGGTGCATGCGGTCACGCATACGGAAGAGAAAGAAGCGCTCACCTGCGGTGACGGGGCGTTTATTCGTGACGAAGCGAATATCACTCTGGTTGCCGATACGCCGCTGCGCGCGCTGTTGATTGATTTGCCGGTTTAAGATCAACACGCCCCTCGCTCGATCGGTTCCCTCTCCCTATGGGAGAGGGTTAGGGTGAGGGGTAACGGATTGGATTAGATCACAACACCTTACTCGCCATAATCTCAATGATCTGCCGGTCCGTCGCCTGCATTGAGCGGCACGCCAGAGCGCACAGGTTAGAGATCGACTGTTCCACGTCGTGCGCCACAATCCCCTCGTTACCCGTCACCGCAGTATCATCCAGCGCCATCATCACGGCTTTCCAGGCGCTGGTGACGCTGGTCGAGACCTTCATTGCACAGCTGTTAGAAGCCCCATCGCAGATCATCCCGCTCACGTCGCCGATCATACTGCCGATCGCCATGGCAATGGTCTGGTAAGATCCGCCCATCAGCCACGCCATCCCCGCCGCTGCCCCCATTCCGGCGGTTGTCGCCGCGCACAACGCGGACAAGCGCGGAAGCTGGTAATGGATATAGATAGCCGACAGATGCGAGAGCATCAGCGCCCGCGCCAGCCGTTCGTCATCAGCCTGAACGTGCTCAGCCACCACCACTACCGGCATGGTGGCGGTGATGCCCTGATTCCCGGAACCCGAGTTGCTCATCGCTGGCAGCGTCGCGCCTCCCATGCGGGCATCCGAGGCTGCGCTGGTGCGGATAATAATGTCTGAACCCAGATCCTGCGCCATCCAGCCGCGTGCGCGCTGTTTATTGAGCGTCGCGCCAATATGCAGCCCCCAGTTGCCACGCAAACCTTCGCGGGAGAGCGCATCGTTCAGCCGCCCCGCATCGAGGATAAAGCGGATCGCGTCGAACGGCACCTGCTCCACAAACTCAAGGATCTGTGACAGCGTGGTGGTCGAGAGTACCGCCAGCGGATCGTCGTTGTTCTGGCTCTGACGATCGTCAAGCCTGAAGCACGTTTCGCCCTGACAAACTACCTCCACCACGCGAGTGTGCCCGCCAGCGATGGTCACCATCGCCGAGGATTCACCGGCGTAAACGCAGGCGCGTGAATAAAGGATCTCATCGCACGGCTCCTGCAATTTTACCTGCACCAGACCCGCGTTCAGCAATGCTTTGGCGCGCGTTAGCGCCTCGGCCGACGCGTCTTTCAACACCTCCAGCCCGGCGTGTGCATTACCGCCTGTCGCCCCCAGCGCGGCCGCGATGGGTAAACCGACCATACCGGTGCCGGGCACCGTTACGCCAAGCCCGTTTTTCATCAGGTTCGGCGATACCCACGCCTCGATACGCGTTACCTCACCGGAAAGCTGTCCGGCAGCCATCGCACACGCCAGCGCCAGCGAGACGGGTTCGGTACAGCCCAGCGCAGGCTTTACCTCTTCCTGCACGGCGCGAATAAAATGGTTCCATAAAGGATTAATTTGCTCAGACATCGTTACGACCTTATTTAACCTCATGAGAAGGCGAGGAAAGGAGAAACACAAAGCAGCAGCCCGGTAATTACGATAATTACCAGCGATACGCCTTTATATTTATGAAGTGCGGGCACTTTGTAGACCAGCCACGCCGGAATTAAGCAGCCCACCATCCCGAAAATAGGGCTACAGATGGAGGTGAAGCTCAGCACCGGCGCGTTTAATACAATCGCGCTCCAGGCCAGCAGGATGGCGAACAGCATAATCCCGCGCTGGACGGCATTTTCATTGATTTTTTCCGCCGGCATTTTGCGGCGCAGGATGTTCATTACGATGCCCTGCGTCGCCTCACGAAAGCCGAGATAGACGCCAAAGAACGCGGTCATCACGGCGAAAATGTTGAGGATCACGCTGACGATTTTGACCCAGCCCGCACCGTCACCGCTGATGAACTGTGCTGCGATTGCCAGGGCGGAAATATTCTGCTCGTAGGCTTTTACCGCCTCGTCGTGCCCCATCGCCAGCGTAAAGGAGACCGCGTAGAAAAAGACCGTCACAAACAGCACGCCAAAGGCGATATTCATTGCCCGCAGCGCTTTATGACGCGCCACCTCTACGGATTTTTCCCGTGAACGATAGGAAATCACCATCGGGCTTAAAGTCTGAATAAACAGAATGGAGGTTAAGGTGAAAGGCAGCGTAATAATGGCGTTTTTAATCAGCAGCCCCATCGGCGGCAGCATACCGACGTTGGCTAAATGCCAGAGGCCAATCATCGAAAGACCCAGCGCCGCCACTACAAATAATTTGGTCAGCACCATCAGGCTGGAGACTTTAAACAGCAGTTTTTCTCCGCGCGACGAGATGGCGACCAGAATGCAGATCAGGAATAAGCCGTAGAACGGATTTTCCGACAGCAAACCGTCGGTTACGCCGAAGGTGTGCAAATAGGAGGCGCTGTCGTTGGTGATAGCCGTGGAATAGACAAACATCCAGATCACCAGCATCACGAAATAAAGCGCACCCAATAAGATGCCCCAGTTTTTACCTAAATAACCGCTAATGACGCTCGGGTAATCTTTGCATTCCGGTGATTCCGCCAGCGTATTAATAAACAGGCGCTGGAACAGGTACATAGCCGGATAACCAATTATCGACGAGAGTAAAAACACCCACAGCCCCATTAACCCGACCTGCACCGGAAGAAAAACGATGCCCGCGCCGATAGCCATCCCGATACTCATGATGACCCAGCCCGTATCGGTGCTGTCAAATTTGATCGCCTCTCGCCATTCGCTTTCGCTCATTCCCGCCCGCCTTGCCGCAGGGGAATCACTCACAATCACACTGCTGTTTGTTGCCATATTCATTGGGCACTCGCTTATTTTGTAGGGTAACTGGTTGTTTTTATAAGATTCCGATCGCCAGCGATTGCGAGTCAGAAGGTGCAGGTGTGAGTTATTGGTATGGGGAGATCATATCCGGAGAGCGGGAGAAAAAAGTCACAAGTTTAATGAGGCTTTTCTGCGTTTGGAGGAAAGTTTTCTTATGTCGGAGTTATTTGGGCATCATTTTTCTAAAAGTGACGGCGATCAACCTACAAATATCTCGCATCTGATCCTGAAGAAAATCGCTCTACATTCGCATTAACCATATAGTTACTGCTTTGCTTATATTGTCAACTTAGTCAGTACATCCATATATCCAATCAAGCGCGGATAGAGAGATGCCAGTTTGAATATTCTCAACTTCAAATATTCATATGGTGAATTGTTCCTTCTTATTTGCGCAGCAAAAAGGTCCCCCTTTTAAAAAATTACGTTATTTACAACAAATTTGCGTTATGTAACTATCGCGTCGTTTATTATCCACAGTAAGATAAAGGTCTTTGTTATGGATAACTGGCTGGCGCTCTTCGACGGACAGACCCGTTACACCCTGGACATTACGGACTCCCGCGTCACGCCCGACGTGCTGCGGTTTAAGGGCCGCGAGGCGCTCAGCGAGCCCTTCCGATGGACCATCGACTTCACCACACCGCAGGATAACCTCACCCCCGAAGAGGTACTGATGAAGTACGCCACCCTGCGCATGCGCAGCGGGAAGGCAGTGCACGGCATCATCACCCGTCTGGAGTGGCTTTCCACCACCGCCGACCAGTCGCATTACCAGGTGGAGCTGAGCTCCCGTCTGGCACTGCTCAGCCGCAACCGCCAGTGCCGCATTTTCCAGCACCAGTCCGTACCGGAGGTGGTGGAGCAAGTGCTGCGCAGACACGGGCTGGAGGGACCTGATTTTGACTTCCGCCTGGAGCGCACCTACCCGCCGCGTGAAATTATCACCCAGTGGCGGGAAACGGACCTGGAGTTTATCCGGCGCATTCTGTCCGAGGTGGGCATTTACTGGCGCACGGAGATGGACGACGTGCGCGGTCTGGATACGTACATATTTGCCGACAGCCAGCTTAACTACCGGTTTGACGTGCGCCTGCCGTACCGCGAGCCATCGGGCCTGTTTGACGGCGCGGCGGAATCGGTCTGGGATGTGCGGACCTGGCACAGGGTTGCCACCGGCACCGTCGCCACGCGGGATTACAACTACCGGACAGCCACCACGCCGATGGATGCGACGGTCAGTGTGCGTAACGATGCGGTCACCACCGGGGAACATTACCGCTACGCAGCGCCTTACCGTGACGCAGGTGACGACACCAGCCCTGAGCCGGAAACCGAATCCGGCGCTTTTTATGCCCGCATCTACCACGAGCGGGAGCTGAACAAATCAGCCCGCATCCACCTGTTCAGCAACGCCTCACACCTCGCGCCCGGGCAGGTGCTGGAGCCGCAGGGCGATGTCATTACGGCCCTGAAAGAGGGTGTTGTCCTCACGCTTGTGACCTTCCGGGGGGCCCGTGATTCCCGCCTGCACGTGTCGGTCCGGCGCATGCCCTACACTGAGCGCTACTGTTTCCGCCCGGCGGAAATTTCGCGCCCGGAAATCCACGGCACGCTTCCGGCGCGGATTGAGAGCCGGGAGAAGAACGACATTTACGCCCACCTGGACGACCAGGGCCGCTACCGCGTCAGGCTGGACTTTGACCGGAACGATGCTGAACAGGGTTTCGCATACCTGTGGCTGCGGATGGCGAAACCGTATGCCGGTGACACGCTGGGCTGGCACACGCCGCTCACCGACGGGACCGAAGTGGCGATAGCATACAGCAACGGCGACATCGACCTGCCGTACATCGCGTATGCGCTGCACGACTCGGAACACCCCGACCCCGTGACCCGCGACAACCACACCCGCAACGTGCTGCGTACTCCGGCGAACAACAAGCTGCGGATGGAGGATAAGCGCGGTGAGGAGCACGTCAGGCTCGCCACGGAGTACGGCAAGACGCAGCTCAACAGCGGGCATCTGGTGGACGCGCAGGAGCAGCACCGGGGCAAAGGATTTGAACTCCGGACCGATGAGCACGGCGTTATTCGCGTCGCAAAGGGGCTGTTTGTCACCGCGGACGGGCAGCAGAAGGCCGCAGGCGGGGTGCTGGAGATGAGCACGGCACTCAGGGAGATCGACGTCTGCCTGAAACAGCTTCAGCAGCTGGAGATGGCGGCAGAGCACGCGCAGGCGCTGAAGGCGGATATCGACAGCCAGATACAGATGTTTGAGCAGCGCCTGAATCCCCTTAACGAAACCCTGCTGTTCTCTGCCCCGGAAGGCGTTGCCGTGACCAGCGGGGAGCACATGCAGATGACAGCCACAAAAAACGTCGCCGTTAACGCCGGAGGGGATATCAGTGCCGGTGTCATGGGCAACATGACGGCGCTGTCGGGGGAAAAGCTCGGGCTGTTTGCCAGAACGGGCCAGCTGAGCCTGAAAGCCAGTGAAGGCCCGGTGGAGATGCAGGCGCAGAACGGGAGAATGCAGCTGTTCGCGGAGAAGAAGCTCACCCTGTCGTCTGCGAGTGACATCACGTTTGCGGGCAAGAAGCGCATCACGCTCATCGGGGGCGGGAGCTACCTGCGGCTGGAGGCCGGGAAGGTGGAGTATGGTACGACAGCGACCTACCTGCGCCGGGTGAGAAGAACGATGAAAACCGGACCAGCTTCATTGCCATTAAATTTGCCTTTAATGCCCCTGGTCGACCTGTTTACCTCCCGGCTTGCAAACCCGCCAGCGGGAGCTTCGCAGGAACAGGACAAGCCACAAGAACAGGATAAGACAAAGCTGAAACCTGTGCTCCGTATTTCAGACGCTCCAGGAATCAATGGGGTAGTTCAGCCTGGCTGTAAATGGCAGATTGTTCTGGCAGATTCTTATATGCAGGCCGTTACAACGGATGAGGTACTGATGAATGGACAATCTGATTCGGAGGGGCAAGTATTACAGTCAGAAGACCAGCAATATCAACTAACTGAACTGGCGAAACAAAATGCAAACCAGTTATGGCTGGTTGTCGGTCATCGGGCCCACCGTCTCTATTTCAATGTGATTCCTGCTGCCACTGATGAGGATGTAAAAGATTTTTGTGCGCAGGATACGATGGGATTCCATCGTATCTTTAACCGTATTTCCGGAAATATACTTCCGGGCGAAAAACTGAAACAGTGTATAAAGACCGAGCAGCAGGTGAGCGGAGTAATGCTAGAGTCACTCAGGGAGAGTAAATAAAATGGTATCGCTTAAACTTGACGACGGTATGAACCGGTGCAGTGTTTATTTTGATGACAAAAGTGAAGAAAGCTACACCGCAACGGCTACTCATAATCATTGGGTACATTACACCAGTGGTCCGGAAAGGCAGTCAGAGAATTTTGCTGAGTTTACAGAGGGCAATGTCGTGCAGGCTTTCCTTGGTGGAAAGGAGTATTTTTCTGCGCTTCTGGCAGCTTTTAAGCAGGCAAAAAAGTGCATTTTTATTACTGGCTGGCAGGTGAACTGGGACGCCCAACTGGCGGAGGGGATACGGCTGGTTGATACCCTGCTGGAGTCTGTACAGACAACTTCTGGTTTACAGGTTTATATTATGCCGTGGGAGAACCCGGCGCAGGTTGAGACGTATGCTGCGGCAACGGAACGGGTATTTGCTGCGATGAATACCCATCTCGGACGACAGGCTTTTTATGTTCAGCGTGCGGGTTCTAAATCCGGAGTGATGTTTTCGCATCATCAGAAATGCGTGATTGTCGATGAAAAACTGGCATTTGTCGGCGGAATTGACCTGGCCTATGGACGCTATGATGACCATTATGGTCTGCAGGCAAACGCAGACGGACGACAGGGCATGAATATGTACAATTCCTGTATTCCACCCATTGTTCATCGTCCAGGTTATGACCCGATGAACGAATATGTTATTCCAGTAGGGAAATATTCGCAGGAACAGCTACAGGGTGAGTTTAAACGAGCGGAAAAACGACAGACGGACAGCGTTCAGCACATTATTGATACAGTTTTAAAACATGAACTCTGGCAGTCTCAAGGGAGTTCGAAGGACAGCGTTTATCTGGATCCGACAATACAACCCCGGATGCCCTGGCAGGATTATCAGGTACAAATTGAGGGGCCTGCGGTGGATGATCTGGTCAGAAACTTTGTACTGCGCTGGAACAGTTATTCACACCGCTGGCCTGACAATCCTCTACAGACCCGTGTACCTGAACTTGATATCCCTGCAGTACCATCCATAAAAAAGGGAAGCTGTCAGATACAGGTATTGCGCAGTGCCTCATTGAGTATGCGACTTGATGAACATAAAAATATGCCGGAAATTGCGCCGAAAGCGCGACTGAAACAGGATGATATCCTGCGCAGTCTCCATCTGCTCATCAGTAAGGCGGAGCATTATATTTATATAGAGAATCAGTTTTTTGTGTCGGCATTTGAGAAATCATCTATTGGTGAAAATGAACCCTTGAGTCCAGTGGCAAAAAGTATTACCCCTACCCTGAGTGCTTGGGCAACCCGGCTATTGCCGGACGATGAAATGCCGCAAAACCCGGTAGCGGAATGGCTGGGGGACAGAATTAAGCGTGCGATTTTTAGTCATGTTGCGCAACCGTTTCATGTCTATATCGTACTGCCTGTATATCCGGAAGGGCGGCTTGATGACCCGGCTATCGTGGCGCAAATTCATCTGACCCGGCAGTCACTGGTATTTGGTTCTCACAGTCTGCTGAACCGCATCCGCCGTAGTTTGTGGGTGAAGCAACAACTTGAAGTGCAGGCGGTACCCCGCAAAGAATGGAGCAGGAAAATAGAGAAACTAGAAGAGCTATGTGGAACGGAATATACCAGTATTCCACTTGAAGTATGCGATCAATACGTGACGTTATTAAATCTGCGTGACCATGATGAACTAAACGGAATGGCGGTGACAGAGCAGATTTATGTACACAGTAAACTGACGATTGTGGACGACCGCTATGTGCTGGTGGGGAGCGCGAATATTAATGACAGAAGTCTGTTGGGTGACAGGGACTCTGAGCTGGCGGTACTGATATCGGATACTGAACATGGCTATACCGATCTGGATGGCAGTGGAACTACAGTTCCCTACCGTAATTTTGCTCGTAAGTTGCGGCAAAAGGCGTGGCGTAAATGGCTGGGGAGTGCGGCTGGGGAATGTGCAGAAGCGCTGGATAAGCCAGCACTAAAAGCCAGTTGGGAGAAGATTCAGGCTCTGGCGAGGGAAAACGCAATAATTTATGAGAGTGTATTTAATTTTATCCCACGAAATGATTTCATAAAAGATGAATCTGATGATGGCAATTACAGGAAAGAAAATAGCGAGCAGGGAGTAAAGATGAGGGCATCGTTATGGCCTGTAGCAGCAGCTAATTCACGAGACGTCCTTTCTAACGAAGGTAGTATGCCGTTTTCTTTTTCGTTTTGGAAAGAATATTCATTATATAATTACAATTTAAATAATATAAAAGGATTTATAACTGCACTTCCTATTTACTGGTCGGAAGGTGAAAACAACTTAATTCCTTATAATACGCGGTTGATTGCCAGTAATTCTATACAGGCAGATGATGAAGTTCAAATTGCAAATAACGATAATATAAGGGATTCACAGGAAAGCTAGTTATGAAAAAATTTCCATTGTTAATTTTATGGGGTGGTTTTCTTGTTTCACCTGTGACATTTTCCCAGAAATGGAATAGCGAGTGTGTAAGTTATTATCAGATGCAATTACCTGATGGATTGGATGTGGGATTATATCCTATAGAAGGATTTACTAATCCGGAGGAACAACCAGAAGGTAATGGCTTTTTTATTACCAGTCGATATGCACGTAATGGTATAACATTTGGTGATAAATATAACAGAGCAAAAGCAGATTCTATTCAAGCGCAATTTTCTTCGCTTTATTACGGTAATTATGAGTTGGATGTTTCCTCTGAAGAGAAAACTCCGGTTGATTTCTCTGCGTATAAAGAAAGAGTTGCTGATAGTATAAATTTCGGTATTGAAGTTGCCAGGAAATATGAAGAGCGTGATTTAAAGTTACTTAATAAGCCAATGGAAACAAAGGCGGAGTTTAACAGGAAGCATGAATACATCTTAAAAGATTATCCTAATGCTTTCGTGAATTATGACTACAGAGGATATACGGTTTACATAAATAGCGGAAAGCGCCTGTATCATTTTTGGGGGAGGAATGCCAAAGATTCAGGAGAAAAATCCCAGACTACTGAGATGCAGGTGCGGAAATCCGAACCTGAAGTTCTTTCTCTTCTAAATCGTTTCAGACCACGTAAGTTATACGAAGTCCCAACAGAGCAAGGGTTTTGCCTTCCCTACGGCTTTATCGCGGGTGATTCCGGTCATGAGCCTCGTAATATTGGGATAACATACCGGCTTCAAAATCACCCGGATGTGACCATATTTTTTCAGGATCTGGGGATGAAGCCAAAGGCGGGAAAAGAAGATGACCTGAATGAAAAAGATTATGTAAACTGGCTCTGGAACTGGCAATACCAGTGGTCAGCAGTTTCAAAAGAGCTGATAAAACCAAAGTGGCGTTCAATAGAAATGGATGGACGTAAGGGGGTTGGTACATTTGTGAAATCTGTCTACAAAGACGGTGGACTCAATTACGGCTATGTTGCTTATGTACAGGGAGATCGACAAGCCAGAAATCTGAAGCCAGATTTATTACTCTACGTGATGCAGGACAGTCGACAGGCGAGAGGTAACCCGCCAATGGACAAGGATGAGTTGGAAAAACTGGCAGAACATATTGTCAGTTCTATTAAGAGGCGGTAATTCATTTTTTACTGCCTCCACAATTATTTATCCCTTTATTTTCGCCCGCATTACTATTAATGCCGCTGGCGACGATGGCGAGAGTCTGGCAGCTCAGGGGGCGTAAAGTGGTTGATGCCGCCAATTACCAGACACTTCTGCGCTAGGCCGATACGGTCCTAAAGGACGAGGTGCTGGCGTCAAAAGAACTGCCGGTGATGCCCGGTGGCAGCGTGACGCTCAATATGCTCATGGATGAAGATGCTCAGTTCCAGCCTGGCGCTGCTGGGATACACCCGGCAGTGCGCCGTATTTCAGAACCAGTCCGTGCCGGAGGTGGTGGAGCAGGTTCTGCGCAGACACGGGCTGGAGGGACCTGATTTTGAATTCCGGCTGGAGCGCAGCTATCCGGCGCGGGAGCTGATAACCCAGTGGCGGGAGACGGATTTACAGTTTATCCAGCGCATTCTGTCAGAGGTGGGGATTTACTGGCGTACGGAGATGGATGATGTGCGCGGTCTGGATACGTACATTTTTGCCGACAGCCAGCTTAACTACCGGTTTGATGTGCGCCTGCCGTACCGCGAGCCGTCGGGTCTCTTTGACGGGGCGGCAGAATCGGTCTGGGATGTGCGCACCTGGCACAGGATTGTCACCGGCACCGTCGCCACGCGGGATTACAACTACCGGACAGCCACCACGCCGATGGATGCGACGGTCAGCGTACGCAGTAATGCGGTGACGACGGGTGAGCACTACCGCTACAAATGCGCACCGCCTGGCGGGAGATCCAGCAGGCGACGGATATGACGCTGGAGATGTTAAACCGGGTGGACTGGGTACAGGTGCTGACCGATGCGGCAACAGCCATAGCGGTTATTCTGGTGGCGGTCGGCGTGGGGCGCTGGGCATTCCTGAAGCCATTATCGGCGCGTTTTTACTGATTGTACGCCTGGCGATAAGCGCCTGGGGGACGCTGGCGGCGATCCTCGGCGCAGGAACCACCGTGGCGGTAGCCCCGTAATAAGGAGTGATGATGTTAAAGGATCTGGTCGAAAAGTGGCTTCCGGAAGCATCGGTAAAATACAAGTACGGCAGCCCGGCGGTGAACCTCGGGTTGATAATCACCGTGTTCGTTAAAAACGGCCATACGCCGGAGGTTCGCCGAAAAATGGTGGAGTGTGTCGATCGTTATTACGGGGAATTTAAGCCGTATCTCAGGAAAACGCTGCCGGTAAAGAAATGGACCAGAATCACCGAAAACAATTATGCCAGACAGAAGCAGGCTATTCTAAACTCCACGCCTGAGGAAATTTTTGACTGGGTACTGAGTTCTGCAACTGAGTCATATCTGGCACCGGCTTACGAAATTCTTATCATGGGGAAACGAATATTCCATAACGAAAATGATCGCTCAGTCATAAAACTCGCTTTCCCCCTTTCCCTGCTGAAAGAGCCGGACGGTAAGGAACGGTATGAAAACTGGCTGCTTTGGCTGTGCGACACCTTCGAAGTGGAAAGCGGCTGTGCTGAGCTGTCGTTCGTTCTGCCCTACGCCTTTGAACAGATGTTCCCTTATGAATATGCCCTGGCTCAGCGTTTTTCCGGCGTGATGGTGGATTCGCTGGGTACCCCTGCGGGGAAGCGGTCGAAGGCCTCAAAGGTGCCTGCTGGTAAACCATTCTGGGCACGCCATGGCTGGAAAAGCTCGGAGGGGAAGACGCCGTCGCGCGGCGTCTGGTGAAAACACCGGAAATCGGCCTGCTCTCTTATAACAACGGGGTAATTCTGAAAGCCGGTGAGCTTCCTCCGGGTCTGGGTGAGATGAGAACCAAAGGCTTACCCCCTTACTGGTAAAGGTGAACCAGATTATTCGTCCGGTTCGTTATGACGGCCATAAAGGGCTCCATTTCTATTCCGGATACGAAAACCACCAGTTTGATGAAGAATCCTCCATGAAGTGATTTGCCCGCTTCGATGAGGCCAGCGCCCTGCTGGAATGAAAAAAGCCCCCTTTTAACAAAGGGGGCTGTCAACCCTATTTCTTATTTACATCGCCTGCGTAAACGTCCTCGAAATCACATCCTGCTGCTGCTCGCGCGTCAGAGCATTAAACCGCACCGCATAGCCTGAAACGCGGATCGTCAGGTTCGGATAATTCTCCGGATGGGCGATGGCATCCAGCAGCATCTCCCTGTTCATCACGTTGACGTTCAGGTGCTGACCGCCCTCAATGGTCGCTTCGTGGTGGAAGTATCCGTCCAGCAGCCCGACAAGGTTGGTTTTGCGCACCGGCTCGTCCTTGCCCAGTGCCTGCGGCACGATGGAGAAGGTGTAGGAAATCCCGTCTTTGGCATAGGTGAACGGCAGCTTGGCGACCGAGGTTAACGACGCCACCGCCCCTTTTCTGTCGCGCCCGTGCATCGGGTTGGCGCCAGGCGCAAACGGCGTGCCGCCGCGACGTCCGTCCGGCGTGTTGCCGGTCTTCTGGCCGTAAACCACATTGGAGGTGATGGTCAGGATCGACTGCGTCGGTACCGCGTTGCGGTACGTCGGCAGCGCCTGGATTTTCTTCATAAAGCGCTCAACCAGATCGCAGGCGATACTGTCCACGCGATCGTCGTTGTTGCCGTACTGCGGATAGTCGCCTTCGATGATGAAATCGACCGCCAGACCAGTGTGGTCGCGTACCGGTTTTACCGTGGCGTATTTGATGGCCGACAGGGAATCCGCCGCCACCGACAGCCCGGCAATGCCGCAGGCCATGGTGCGGTAGACGTCCCGGTCGTGCAGCGCCATCAGCGAGGCTTCGTAGCTGTATTTATCATGCATATAGTGAATGAGATTCAGCGCGCTGATGTACTGTACCGCCAGCCAGTCCATGAAGTGATCGAGGCTCGCCATTACGGTGTCGTAATCCAGTACCTCATCCAGCAGCGGCTCGGTTTTCGGACCGACCTGGATCTTCAGCTTCTCATCCACCCCGCCGTTGATTGCGTACAGCAGCGTTTTCGCCAGGTTGGCGCGTGCGCCGAAGAACTGCATCTGCTTGCCGATCACCATCGGGCTGACGCAGCAGGCAATGGCGTAGTCGTCGCTGTTGAAGTCGGTGCGCATCAGATCGTCGTTCTCGTATTGCAGCGAGGAGGTGACGATCGACACCTGCGCGGCGTATTTCTTGAACGCGATCGGCAGTTTTTCGGACCAGAGGATCGTCAGGTTTGGCTCCGGCGCAGGCCCCATGGTGTGCAGGGTATGCAGGTAGCGGAAGCTGTTTTTAGTCACCAGCGTGCGCCCGTCCAGCCCCATGCCGCCAATCACTTCCGTGGCCCAGATCGGATCGCCGGAGAAGAGCGTGTCGAACTCCGGCGTGCGCAGGAAGCGCACCATGCGGATCTTCATGATGAAGTGGTCGATCAGCTCCTGGGCCTGCACCTCATTCAGCCGCCCAGCCTGCATGTCGCGTTCGATGTAGATATCGAGGAACGAGGCCGTGCGCCCCAGCGACATGGCTCCGCCGTTCTGGGATTTCACTGCGGCAAGGTAGGCAAAGTAGACCCACTGCACCGCTTCCTGCGCATTCATCGCCGGACGTGAAATGTCAAAGCCATAGTTCGCCGCCATCTGCTGGATCTGGAGCAACGCACGTTTATGCTCCGCCAGCTCCTCGCGCAGGCGGATCGTGGCCTCCAGTTCTTCTCCGCGCTCCAGTTTCCCCTGGAGATCGGCGAACTGAAGTTCACGCTCGCGCACCAGATAGCTGATGCCGTACAGCGCCACGCGGCGGTAGTCGCCGATGATGCGTCCGCGCCCGTAGCCGTCCGGCAGACCGGTCAGTACCCCCGATTTGCGGCAGCGCATCATCTCCGGGGAGTAAACGTCAAACACGCCCTGGTTGTGGGTTTTGCGCAGGTCTGTGAAGAGATATTCAAACTGCGGATCCATCTCGCGACCGTAGGCTTCGAACGAGCTGCGGATCATGTTGATCCCGCCGTACGGATGCAGGGCGCGCTTGAGCGGCTTGTCGGTTTGCAGGCCGACGATCGTCTCCAGCTCCTGATCAATATAGCCCGGCCCGTGCGCGGTAATGGTAGTGGCGATGTTGGTGTCGAAATCCACCGGAGCGTGGGTGGCATTCTCCTGACGAATGCCGACCATCACCTTCTGCCACAGCGCCGTCGTTGCTGGCGTCGCCTGCGCGAGGAAAGCTTCATCGCCTTCATAAGGGGTGTAGTTATGCTGAATAAAATCGCGCACGTTGATGGCGTTTTTCCATTCTTCACCACGAAACCCGGCCCATGCGTCGCTGTAAGGCGCGACGCCCGTATCGATTGTTACTTTCATCAGATTCTCGCTTTATCAGGCGTAAGCCGCAGCCGGAGTAACCTTCCCAAGACGGAGGGCGTCCAGCGCGATCATTTTTTCTTCATTGGTAGGGATCACCGCGCAGGCCGCGCGGGACGACTCGGTGGAGATCACGCGCTCGCCCGCGCTGCCCGGCAGGGCATTTTTGGACTCGTCGAGGATGATGCCAAACACCTTCAGATGCTCCGCCACCAGCGCGCGGATAAGCACGGAGTTCTCACCGATCCCGCCGGTAAACACCACGCCATCCAGACGGTGCAGGGACGCGGCATGACCGGCGATATGCCGCGCAATCCGGTGGACAAAGGTCTTTATTGCCAGCCGCGCCCGCTCGTTGCCGTCATGCCAGGCTTTCTCCAGCGCGCGCAAATCGGAGGAGATACCGGAGATCCCCAGCAGCCCGGACTCTTTGTTGACCACGCGCTCCAGATCCTCGAACGACTGGCCGGTCTGCCGGGCAATCCACGCCATCGCGCCAAAATCCACGTCTCCGCAGCGCGTGCCCATCACCAGTCCTTCAAGCGGCGTCATCCCCATGGACGTGTCCACGCTTACGCCGTTACGCACCGCGCAGATGGACGCCCCGTTGCCGAGATGGGCAATCACCAGGCCGCTGTCATCGGGAGAGAGCCCGAAAAGCGCGTGCGCCTGCGCCGACACATAGCGGTGAGAGGTGCCATGGAAACCGTAGCGGCGCACGCCCAGCTCTTCAAAATAGCGGTACGGCAAGCCGTACAGATACGCCTGCGGCGGCATGGTCTGGTGGAAGCTGGTATCAAATACCGCCACCTGCTGCACGCCGGGGAACAGGCGCTCGGCGGCTTCCACGCCGCTCAGGTTGGCGTAGTTATGCAGCGGCGCCAGCGGGGAGACCTGGCGGATCTGCGCCATCACCTCTTCCGTGATCAGGGTCGACTCGCTGAAGAGGTCACCGCCGTGGGCAATGCGATGGCCAATCAAAGCCACGCTGCCCATCAGGTTGCGTTTCTCCAGCTCAAGGGCGATGGCGGCCAGCGCCCCTTCGTAGTCCTGGTGAGCCAGTCTGACCGGCTCACCCCCATTCACGGAAATAAAGGCTTTTTCTGTGTTGATGCCGTCCGCAATGCCCGTCATCAGGGCATCGCAGCTTGCGGCGTCCAGCACCGAGAACTTAACAGAGGACGATCCGCAGTTAATGACCAGTACTACCGGAAACTCAATCATGGTATGGCTCCGCTCTTCCTGAGCTTTGGTTTAAAACAGTTTGTACACGATGTTCAGAATGGTCAGCAGACCGACCACGGTTACGAAGATGTTCTCGGTCCGGCCTTTGTATTTCGCCAGCGCCGGTGCCTTGCGGATGGCGTACATCGGCAGCAGGCACAGCAGAGAGGCGATAATTGGCGCGCCCATGGCTTCAATGAGGTCCAGAATGTTCGGGTTGGCGTAGGCCACAATCCAGGTGGAGCCCATGATGAAGACCATGCTGATGGTGTTCAGCTTGCCGACGGAGACGTTCTTCTTGTCGCCCTTGTAGCCGAACTTGATGATCAGGCCGTTCAGCCCCTCCAGCGTGCCCAGATAGTGGCCGAAGAAGGATTTAAAGATAGCGACCAGCGCGATGATGGACGCGCCGTACTCCAGCACGGTGGCGAACGTGGATTTACTGCCTGACATCGACGCAAAGTGGTTCGCCAGGTAAGAGAGCACCGGAATGTTCTGCGCTTTGGCGTCCGCCATGTTCTGCGGAGAGAGTGTAAACAGGCAGCTAAAGGCGAAGAACATCACCACCGCCACCATCAGCAGGCTGGCGCGACCGATGATTTTGGAACATTTCTGCTCGGTAAACTCTTTCCCGAACTCCGGTTCGTACTCTTCGCGCTTGGAGACCACAAACGAGGAGACGATAGGCGAGAAGTTGAAGGAGAAGACCATGATGGAGATTCCCAGCCACACCGTGACCAGAATGCCGTCATGACCGGTGAAGGCGATATCGCTCAGGTTAACCTGGTCGATCACCGCCGAGTTCCAGTACGGGATCAGCGAGAGAGAAATCAACACCAGGCTGGCGATGAACGGGAACACCAGGTAGCTCATCACTTTCACCATCAGGTCTTTACCGAACCAGATAACAAAGGCCATCAGCAGCAGCAGGAACAGCGCCACCACGCCGCGGTTCAGGGCGGGCATCTGGAGCTGGTTTTCCCAGAAGGTCATAAAGGTGTTGGTAATGGTGACGCCGTAAATCCACAGCAGCGGGCAAATGGCAAAGAAGTAGAGGAAGGTGATTACCACCCCGCCGGTCTTACCAAAATGCTCCTCCACCGTTTCGGTGATGTTGCCGGAGACGTTACTGCCGGACAAACACAGACGCGCCAGCGCGCGGTGGCAGTAAAAGGCAATCGGGAACGCGAGTACCAGCATCAGCAGGATGGGGATCAAGCCGCCAAAGCCTGCACGGATAGGGAAGAACAGCACGCCTGCGCCAATGGCGGTACCAAACAGGCCGAGCGTCCAGGTGGTATCAGATTTACGCCAGGAGGACGTTTTTGTCTGGCCAACGATAATGCTTTCTGTGTTGCTCATAAGTCATCCTTTATGCGTCAACGAAGCCGGTAATTTGGGAAACACGGGAGAGATCGATATTGCCGCCGGAAATAATGCAGACGGTTTTACGGCCCTGGATATAGTGGTCCAGCTTGCCGCTTAATAACGCCGCGCACGCCAGTGCGCCAGCACCTTCCGTGACCACTTTATTTCGCTGAATAAGCGCGATCATGCTGTTGCGAATCTCGTCTTCGCTGACCAGCACAATATCATCGACTAATTCACGAACAATTTCGAAGGTTAAATTACCCGGGCGAGACACGTCGCAACCGTCTGCTAATGTGCCGGTAATGCGGTGGTTCGTTATTTCACCGGCCTGATACGATGCCGCCATTCCGTGCACGTTTTCAGACTGCACGCCGATAATATTGATAGTTGGGTTGATGGATTTAATTGCTGTCGCAATACCGGCAATTAAACCGCCGCCGCCGATGGGGACAATCACGTTATCCACGTCATATAAATCTTCGAGGATTTCCAGGCCGATGGTGCCCTGACCGGCGATCACTTTCGGATCGTCGTAAGGCGGGATAAAAATGCGCCCTTCCATCTCGACGATTTCGCTCACTTTGGCGATGGTGTCGTTAAAGTTCTCGCCGTGTAGCACCACTTCGGCAGAGTAGTCGCGCGTGGCGGCAACCTTGGATTTCGGCGCGCCCATCGGCATCACTACTTTGCCGTCGATGCCGAGCATGGCGCAAGAGAGAGAGACCCCCTGCGCGTGGTTCCCTGCGGAACAGGCCACCACGCCCTTGCGTTTTTCCGCATCGGTCAGTGAGCTTAATTTATTAAACGCCCCACGTATTTTAAACGAACCGGTACGCTGCATATTTTCAAATTTCAGGAATATCTCACCCTTACACCGTTCGCTCAGATAATTTGAGCGCGGCATACCGGTTTTATAGATCTTTCCCGCCAGTCTTTTTCTGGCGTCCTGAATATCTTCAATGGTCACCGGGAGATCGTAAGTAATGTGCATAATATCCTCGTTATAATAATTCATTGTTTTCAGGCAAAGCCAGGGTAACAGAGCGTTAAAAAGCGTCGCTCCGGGTGTTTTAAATCATCATTATTTCTATCGTCGTTTTTCGGTATTCATCGACGAATATTGTTTTGCCAGTTCCACTAATACTGACGCCGATTTTTTAATACTGTAATTTTTTGACCACACGGCGGCATAACGCGCCACGGGTAATTCATCTTCCACCGGCAGGACAATGAACTGGTCCGAGCCGAATGGCGCAATCATGTCACGGGGGATCACCGTCAGGTAATCGGCATTGAGGACAAGGTTATAGATGGTGACGACGGAATCGGTCTGGACGATGTTTTCAATGCTGATGTGGTTGTCTTGCAGGGTGGTCAGAAGTTCGTTGTAGTAGCCCATATCGGTTTGCGGCATCACCCACTGCTCGTGCGTGAGCGATGCCAGTCTGGTCGGGCCGGTGCACGTTCGTGATTTACTCGCCACCAGCACAAACTCGGATTCAAACAGTGGCTCAACGTGAAGATCCTGAAGCTGCATCCCGTCGCTCAGCGTACCGATGGCGAAATCCAGCCGGCCATCGCGAATGGCGGGCAGGAATGAAGAGAGCTGCGCTTCATACATTGAGACGCGTGCCTTCGGGAACACTTCCTTGAATTTTTTGATCATCCCGGACAGGAAGGTGAAGCCAATCAGCGAGGGATAGCCGAAGGAGACGTCCATGACGGTACTGAAACTGAGGCTGTTGATCTCGCTTACCATGTTTTTCATTTCGCGGGTGATCGACTCAGCGTAGGACAGCAGCACCTGACCGGCGGCAGTGAGTTTTACGCCGGTGTTCTTACGCACCATCACTTCCACCCCAAAGTAGGATTCGATGTCGCTGATGATTTTGCTGACGGCAGGTTGCGTCAGCCCCAGTTGTCTTGCAGCAGAACCTATGGAGCCACTTTTGATGACTTCCTGAAATACCACGAGGTGCTGAGTTTTCGGTAGAATAATAGTATTCATAATATTCTGCGCTTATTTCCCTATGACGCAGCGGATTCTACCCAATATTGTTTTAGGGGGTATGTGCTGTTACTCACAATTTGCCAGGACGCTCTGTTTTCAGTCGCACCAGAAAACTATTTACATCTTTATAAATCAAAGATTTATCACAATAAAAATACGCATTTACGCTGACATTGATCAATAAAAAACGCGGTAATAAATTTATTTTATGGCAATAACCAGCGTGAATTTTTTTGCCTTAAAAATATTAATAAAGGCTATCTTTCAGGCAATTAAAGGTTAATAAAACACCATTATTCCTTTAAAACATTTTTGTGGTTTATCAACTTTACCAGGAGTATTTATTCACTTTCCGGTTAAAGAGTGGGATATATCACACATTCACCAGAAGAATGTTTTTAGATTCAATATTAAATTATCAAATGAATAACATTCGGCATCACTGACTAAACATTTACAACATCTGCTCAACACTAAATTTTTCTAATTTTATAGCGTTAAATTTTGTGATTACGATCATGCGCAGCAGATGAGAGGAACACGCAGCCGAACAAATAGTGAAACGTGCTTAGCGTCGCAAAATTGAGAATTGATGTCGTTTGGCGCTTCGCTTACCCGACCTGCAACCTTCAGAAAGCAAAAACCCCGCCGAAGCGGGGTTTGGTAAGAAGTTGAAGCTGACCGATAAGCCGGGTTCTGTCGTGGACAGTCATTCATCTAGGCCAGCAATCGCTCACTGGCTCAAGCAGCCTACCCGGGTTCAGTACGGGCCGTACCATGTGAACCCCTATTTGGCCTTGCTCCGGGTGGAGTTTACCGTGCCACGGACTGTTACCAGCCGCGCGGTGCGCTCTTACCGCACCCTTTCACCCTTACCTGATCCCGCTTGCGCGGGCCATCGGCGGTTTGCTCTCTGTTGCACTGGTCGTGGGTTTCCCCCCCAGGCGTTACCTGGCACCCTGCCCTATGGAGCCCGGACTTTCCTCCCCTCCGCCCGTCTCCCCCGAAAGGGACGACGACGAAGCGGCGACTGTCTGGTCAGCTTCGGCGCGCAGTATAGAGGGTTTGCGCGTCGCTGTCACCCCTGGCTACGCATGCCTACCTGCAATGTGGCCGCGATATTCCGCGAGGCGCGGTAAATGTTGTCATACGCTCCCTGGAACGCCTCTTCCAGTGAGCCGATGCGGGTCAGTACGCTGAACACCGCATCGATGCCGTACTGATGCACCACACCCACATCCTGCGTCAGACTTCCGGCAATCCCTATCACTGGCTTATGGTATTTTTTGGCGACGCTCGCCACGCCGACGGGCACTTTGCCATTTATGCTCTGGCTGTCGATGCGCCCTTCCCCCGTCAGCACCCACGTGCAGTCGTGAATATGTTCTTCAAGATTGAGCGCCTGAGTGACAATCTCAATGCCGCTTTTCAGCTCTGCGCCCAGGAAGGCCATCAGCGCCGCGCCCATGCCGCCCGCGGCGCCAGCCCCCGGAACCCGGTTGACGTCAATGCGCAGCGTTTTTTTGATCACTTCGGCATAGTGGCTAAGACTGGCGTCGAGTTCGAGGATCATCTCCTCCGTGGCGCCTTTTTGCGGTCCAAAGATACGCGACGCGCCGCTTTCACCGACCAGCGGATTCGTCACGTCACAGGCGACACGGATTGCGCACCCCTGAAGACGCGGATCGAGATCCGAAATATCAATCCGGTTAAGCGCCATCAGGCTGCCGCCGCCGTAGCCGATCTCCGTCCCGTTCGCATCCGTAAACTTCGCGCCCAGCGCCTGCATCATGCCTGCGCCCCCATCGTTGGTTGCGCTCCCGCCGATACCGATAATGATGTTGCGCGCGCCTTTATCCAGCGCGCGGAGGATCAGCTCCCCCGTCCCGCGCGACGTCGTGACCAGCGGGTTACGCTGCGCGGGAGGAACAAGCACCAGGCCGCTGGCGGCGGCCATCTCGATAAACGCGGTGGTACCGTCGCCCGAGATCCCCCAGCTGGCCTTCACCTTTTCCCCTAACGGGCCGGTGACGATAGCCTGCTGCCAGGTGCCCTGCGTAGCGGCGATCATCGCTTCAACCGTACCTTCTCCGCCGTCAGCAACGGGAACAGACACGTAATGAGCGTAGGGGAAAATTTCCCGAAATCCTTTTTCTATCGCCTGCGCCACCTCAGTGGCAGACAGGCTTTCTTTATAAGAGTCTGGCGCGATTACGATTTTCATAGTTGTATGCCTGAGCCGTAGGCCCGGTAAGCGTAACGCCACCGGGCGGGACGTCATTAGCGAGCAATTTCAACCTTCGCCAGCTTTTCGTAATAGCACGCTAACGCGCTGTGATCGGCGGTGCCCAGACCATCCGCACGCAGCGCCTGCATCATCTCCATGACGGCGGCAGTCAGCGGCAGCTGCGCCCCCACGCCGTGGGAGGTATCCAGCGCATTCGCCAGATCCTTAATGTGCAGATCGATGCGGAAGCCCGGCCTGAAGTTACGATCCATCACCATCGGCGCCTTGGCATCCAGCACGGTGCTGCCCGCCAGACCACCGCGAATGGCCTGATAGACCAGATCCGGATTAACGCCCGCTTTGGTGGCCAGCGTTAGCGCCTCCGACATAGCCGCGATGTTCAACGCCACAATCACCTGGTTTGCCAGCTTGGTGACGTTGCCTGCGCCAATTTCACCGGTGTGCACCACGGAGCCAGCCATGGCTTTCATCAGGTCGTAGTATTTGTCGAACACGGCTTTATCGCCCCCTACCATCACCGACAGGGTGCCGTCGATGGCTTTCGGTTCGCCGCCGCTGACCGGCGCATCCAGCATCTCCACGCCCTTCGCTTTCAGCTCCTCGCTGATTTCGCGGCTTGCCAGCGGTGCGATAGAACTCATGTCGATCACCACCAGACCCGGCTTCGCGCCATCGATAATGCCGTTCTCACCCAGCGCCACCTCTTTCACGTGCGGGGAGTTTGGCAGCATGGTGATAATCACGTCGCACTGCTCAGCAATTGCTTTTGCGGTTGTCGCCGTTTCTGCGCCAGCCGCAATCACCTCTGCCACCGCGTCTGAATTACGATCTAAAACCACCAGTGAGTAACCTGCTTTGATGAGGTTTTTGCTCATTGGTTTGCCCATGATACCCAGGCCAATAAAACCCACTTTCAGCGTCATAATCTGTTTCCTCAATGATGGTTATTTTTTAAAAGCGTCCGCTAATTTCTGCGTGGCGGCGCGGAATACGCCGAGATCGCTGCCGACGGCGACAAACGTTGCGCCCCATTCCAGGTAACGGCGGGCATCGGCTTCCACTGGCGCCAGAATGCCGCACGGTTTACCGTGCGCTTTGGCACGGGCAAAAATGTGCTGAATTGCGCGCTGCACATCCGGATGGCTGGCGTTACCCAGATGACCAAAGGCGGCCGCCAGATCGCTCGGGCCGACGAAAATGCCGTCGACGCCCTCCGTCGCGGCAATAGCGTCGACGTTATCGACCCCCTGCTGGCTCTCGATCTGAACCAGAATGGTGATGTTCTTGTTGGACTGGGAGAAATAGTCCGGCACGGTGCCAAACATGTTGGCGCGGTGCGAGACGGACACGCCGCGGATCCCTTCCGGTGGATAGCGGGTCGCCGCCACGGCCAGCACCGCTTCTTCTTCCGTTTCAACAAACGGGATCAGAAAGTTGTAGAAGCCGATATCCAGCAGACGCTTGATGATCACCGGCTCGTTGGTGGGCACACGCACCACCGGCGCGCTGTGGCTGCCTTTCAGCGCCATCAGCTGCGGAATAAACGTGTTGATATCGTTTGGCGCATGTTCGCCGTCCAGCACCAGCCAGTCGAACCCGGCCAGGCCCAGCACTTCGGTGCTGATGGGGTTGGCCAGCGCAGACCAGCAGCCAATCTGAATCTGGTGCGCCGCGAGGGCCGCTTTAAATTTATTCGGGAAGATGTCGTTACTCATTACTTATACCTTTTTTAATTCCGCAGTTTTAGCCAGTAACTTTTCTTATTTATTCCGACTCAGCGTCAGCGTTATATTTATTTTCCTGACTGAATTTTGGCGTTATAAAATCGTCATTCAGTATAATCGTCACCACCCGGCAGCACATTGTCTCAATGCTCAATTATCCAGCGGGAGTAACACGCTATTTTGAGCATTTGCCCAATGCAGTGGGCGCTGATGCACAGAATCAACGATTAGTGTTTCGGGAGCGATCGCGATCACATTCTCACTTTTCCTCTCCTGACATTCTTTATTTCCTCAATAAGAAACGATTAACCATCTGGCTATATTTAGTATCAGATATTTTGCTGGAGAAGAGTGAACAATGGCCGATATTGAAATTCGACAGGCGTCGCCGACGGCGTTCTATATAAAAGTGCACGATACTGATAACGTGGCGATTATTGTCAACGACAATGGCTTAAAAGCTGGCACCCGCTTTCCGGATGGCCTGGAGCTGATTGAGCACATTCCGCAGGGGCATAAAGTCGCACTGGTCGATATCCCGGCTCACGGTGAAATCGTGCGCTACGGCGAAGTCATCGGCTATGCGGTGCGCGCTATCCCGCAGGGTAGCTGGATTGAGGAGTCGCTGGTTGAGCTGCCCACCGCCCCGCCGCTGGAGACGTTGCCGCTGGCTACCCGCGTCCCTGAGCCGTTGCCTCCGCTGGAGGGTTATACCTTCGAAGGTTACCGCAATGCGGATGGCAGCGTGGGAACCAAAAACCTGCTTGGCATCACCACCAGCGTGCATTGCGTGGCGGGCGTAGTGGATTACGTTGTGAAAATTATTGAGCGCGATCTGTTGCCGAAATACCCCAACGTTGACGGCGTGGTGGGTCTTAACCACCTGTACGGCTGCGGCGTGGCGATCAACGCGCCGGCAGCGGTCGTGCCGATCCGTACGATTCACAATATCGCCCTTAACCCAAACTTTGGCGGTGAGGTAATGGTGATTGGTCTCGGCTGTGAAAAATTGCAGCCAGAACGCCTGTTGCAGGGTACTGAGGATGTGAAAGCCATTCCGGTTGACGATGCCAGTGTTGTGCGTCTTCAGGATGAACACCATGTCGGCTTCAGATCGATGGTCGACGACATTTTACAGGTGGCAGAGCGCCATCTGGAGAAGTTGAACAAACGCCAGCGTGAAACCTGCCCGGCCTCTGAACTGGTCGTTGGGACACAGTGTGGCGGCAGCGATGCGTTTTCCGGCGTCACCGCTAACCCGGCGGTAGGTTATGCCTCCGATCTGTTCGTGCGCTGCGGCGCCACGGTGATGTTCTCCGAAGTCACCGAAGTACGTGATGCTATCCACCTGCTCACGCCGCGCGCCGTCAACGAAGAGGTGGGCAAACGCCTGCTGGAGGAAATGGCCTGGTACGATAACTATCTCGACATGGGCAAAACCGACCGCAGCGCCAACCCGTCTCCGGGTAACAAGAAAGGCGGCCTGGCGAACGTGGTGGAAAAGGCCCTCGGGTCAATTGCCAAATCCGGCCAGAGCGCGATTGTGGAAGTGCTCTCCCCTGGCCAGCGACCAACCAAACGCGGCCTGATCTATGCGGCAACGCCTGCCAGTGATTTCGTTTGCGGCACCCAGCAGGTGGCGTCCGGCATTACGGTACAGGTCTTTACCACCGGGCGCGGCACGCCGTACGGCCTGATGGCGGTACCGGTGATCAAAATGGCGACCCGCACCGAGCTGGCAAACCGCTGGTATGACTTAATGGATATCAACGCGGGCACCATCGCCACCGGGGAAGAGAGTATTGAAGAGGTGGGCTGGAAGCTGTTCCACTTCATTCTGGATGTGGCAAGCGGGCGGAAGAAAACCTTCTCCGATCAATGGGGATTGCATAACTCGCTGGCGGTGTTTAACCCGGCGCCGGTGACGTGATTGTCCCTCACCCTGCCCTCTCCCCACCGGGGAGAGGGTAAAAAACCGCACCGAGCAGTCCCCTCTCCCCTATGGGGAGAGGGTTAGGGTGAGGGGGAAAAGCCCCTTTAGACCAGCACCACATCGATCCCGCTTTTGCGTAACCCTTCCAGGCTTTCCGCCGGAATGCCTTTATCAACGATAATCATGTCGATTCGATGGGTATCAATAATTTTATGCAGGCTTGAACGATTAAACTTGCTGGAGTCCGTGACAACGATAATACGCTCCGCCACCTCGCACATTTTGCGGTTCAGACGGGCTTCATCCTCGTTATGCGTACTCACCCCCCGGTCGAGATCGATGGCATCGACGCCCAGGAACAGCAGGTCAAAATGGTAATTCTGTAAGGACTGCTCCGCCTGGTCGCCGTAGAAGGACTGTGACTGACGGCGCAAATGCCCGCCGGTCATCAGCAGCTCTACGCCTTCCGCTTCCAGCAGCGCGTTTGCCACGTTCATCCCGTTGGTCATGGCAATGACATCGGTGTGCTGGCGCAGCATGCGGGCAATTTCAAAGGTTGTGGTGCCGGAGTCCAGAATAATGCGGTGACCCGGCTTCACCAGTTCAGCCGCCGCCTGCGCGATGCTGCGCTTCACTGCCGTATTAAGGGAACTTTTGTCCTCAACGGACGGCTCCACGCCGGGGGCATTGCCTTCGCAAATCAGCGCGCCGCCGTAAGCGCGAACGGCAATCCCCTGCTTTTCCAGAAAGGCCAGATCGTTACGGATCGTCACCGTCGACACGCCGAATAAAAGAGAAAGATCGTTAACCTGCACGCTTCCCTGCGCCCGCAACCGCTGAATGATCTGCTCTCGCCTTTCACTGGTGCCGGTGATGCGCTTCTCTGCGGATGAATCGGTGCTGCTCATACGAGCTCCTTAGTAAATAAACTTTCGTTTCATTTCGTTTTTCTTATTAACGCCTTTCTTTTGAGGGAATGCAAGCCCTGTATGGTAGGTGGACGCAAGCTTAATCGCCGCTGAAACCTTTCATTATGTTTCTTTTGTGAAACAGATCGGAAAACTATTATCTTTCGTTTTATTTTTACATCACCATAATGCAGTATCAAATGAAACAAAACGAAAGATGAATGCCAACACCATCCGAAATGGAGAGGAAAGTGAAACATCTGACAGAAATGGTGGAACAACATAAACGGGGGAATACAAACGGGATTTATGCCGTCTGTTCCGCACATCCACTGGTACTTGAAGCTGCAATACGTTACGTCCATTCACAACAGACGCCTCTGCTGATTGAAGCCACCTCAAACCAGGTGGATCAGTTTGGCGGCTATACCGGTATGACGCCCGCCGATTTTTATGGGTTTGTCTGCAAGCTGGCGGGATCCCTCGGCTTCCCCACCTCACAGCTGATCCTTGGCGGCGATCATTTAGGTCCAAACCGCTGGCAAAACCTGCCAGCTTTGCAGGCGATGGCGAACGCCGACGATCTGATCAGAAGCTACGTGGCGGCCGGATTTAAAAAAATTCACCTCGATTGCAGCATGTCCTGCGAAGACGACCCGGTTCCTTTAACCGATGCAATCGTTGCCGGGCGTGCCGCTCGGCTGGCTAAAATTGCCGAAACCACCTGTCTCGAGCAATTTGGCGTAGCCGATCTGGTCTACGTTATCGGCACGGAAGTTCCGGTTCCCGGTGGGGCACACGAGACGCTGACCGAGCTTGAGGTCACCACGCCAGAGGCGGCACGCGCCACGCTTGAGGCACACCGCCACGCATTCGAGAAGGAAGGGTTAAGCGACATCTGGCCGCGCATTATTGGCCTGGTCGTTCAGCCTGGCGTTGAGTTCGACCATGCGCACGTTTGTGACTATCAACCGCATAAAGCCGTCGCGCTGAGCAAGATGGTTGAAGCCTACGACACGCTGGTATTTGAAGCACACTCTACCGATTACCAGACGCCGCAGGCGCTGCGCCAGTTGGTGAAAGATCACTTCGCCATTCTGAAAGTCGGCCCTGCGCTAACCTTCGCGCTGCGCGAAGCGCTGTTCTCACTGGCAGCAATTGAAGAAGAGCTGCTGCCGGCAAAAGCCTGCTCAGGGCTGCGTCACGTCCTGGAAAACGTGATGCTCGATCGCCCGGAATACTGGCAAAGCCACTATCACGGCGACGGCAATGCCCGTCGCCTGGCCCGCGGTTACAGCTATTCCGACCGCGTGCGCTATTACTGGCCAGACAGCCAGATTGACGACGCCTTTGAGCGGCTGGTACGCAACCTGGCGGATGAACCGATCCCGCTGCCGCTGATCAGCCAGTATCTGCCGTTGCAGTACAGCAAAGTTCGCGATGGCGCTCTCAGCTCCACACCACGGGAACTCATCCTCGACCACATTCAGGACATACTCCAGCAGTACCATGCCGCCTGCGAAGGCGTAACGACTCAACACGCATAATTAAAAAGAGGAAAACGCTATGCCAAACATTGTCTTATGCCGCATTGATGAACGCCTGATCCACGGTCAGGTGGGCGTACAGTGGGTGGGGTTTGCGGGGGCGAACCTGGTGCTGGTGGCAAATGACGAGGTTGCAGACGATCCGGTTCAGCAAAACCTGATGGAGATGGTGCTTGCGGAAGGCATCGCCGTGCGTTTCTGGTCTCTGCAAAAAGTGATCGACAACATTCATCGCGCCGCCGACCGGCAGAAAATTCTGCTGGTCTGTAAAACACCGGCTGATTTTTTAACGCTGGTCGAGGGCGGCGTGCCCATCACCCGTATTAACGTCGGAAATATGCATTACGCCAGTGGCAAACAGCAAATTGCCAAAACGGTATCTGTAGACGCGAACGATATCGCCGCGTTTAACGGCCTGAAGGCGGCCGGAGTGGAATGCTTCGTTCAGGGCGTTCCAACAGAGACTGCTTTGGATCTCTTTAAACTGCTCTGAGGGATTCACAATGGAAATCAGTCTGTTGCAGGCTTTCGCGCTGGGGCTTCTCGCCTTTATAGCGGGCCTGGATATGTTTAATGGCTTAACACACATGCACCGTCCAGTGGTGCTCGGGCCACTGGTTGGCCTGATTCTGGGCGATTTGCACACCGGAATTCTGACCGGCGGTACGTTAGAACTGGTCTGGATGGGACTCGCGCCGCTGGCGGGCGCGCAGCCGCCAAACGTGATTATCGGCACCATCGTTGGCACCACATTTGCCATTACTACAGGCGTGAAGCCGGATGTCGCCGTTGGGGTCGCCGTGCCGTTTGCCGTGGCGGTTCAGATGGGGATCACCTTCCTCTTCTCGGTGATGTCCGGCGTGATGTCCCGCTGCGATCGCATGGCGGCTAACGCAGACACCCGTGGTATTGAACGGGTCAACTATCTGGCACTGCTGGCGCTCGGCGTCTTCTACTTCCTGTGCGCATTTCTGCCCATCTACTTCGGGGCTGAACATGCGAAAACCGCCATTGACGTGCTGCCGGAACGTCTGATCGACGGTCTCGGCGTCGCGGGCGGCATCATGCCAGCGATCGGCTTCGCCGTGCTACTGAAGATCATGATGAAAAACGTTTACATCCCTTACTTCATTATCGGCTTTGTCGCCGCGGCCTGGCTGAAACTCCCGGTGCTGGCGATTGCCGCGGCTGCACTGGCGATGGCGCTGATCGACCTGCTGCGCAAATCGCCTGAACCCACGGCGCCTGCGGCCCAGAAAGAGGAATTTGAAGATGGCATCTAATCACACCACCCTGCCGGGCGTGTCTGAAAGTGAAGAGACACTGCTGACCGGCGTGAATGAAAACGTCTACGAAGATCAGAGTATTGGCGCTGAGCTAACGAAAAAGGATATTAACCGTGTCGCCTGGCGTTCCATGCTGCTACAGGCCTCGTTTAACTACGAGCGTATGCAGGCCTCCGGCTGGCTGTATGGGCTACTGCCCGCGCTGAAAAAGATCCACACCAATAAGCGGGACCTGGCGCGCGCCATGAAAGGCCATATGGGCTTCTTTAACACCCACCCGTTCCTGGTGACCTTCGTCATCGGCATTATTCTGGCAATGGAGCGTTCCAAGCAGGATGTGAACAGCATCCAGAGCACTAAAATTGCCGTCGGCGCACCGCTCGGTGGCATTGGTGACGCCATGTTCTGGCTGACCCTGCTGCCCATCTGCGGGGGGATTGGCGCCAGCCTGGCGCTACAGGGATCCATTCTTGGCGCGGTGGTCTTTATCGTTCTGTTTAACGTGGTGCATCTCGGCCTGCGTTTTGGTCTGGCGCACTATGCCTACCGAATGGGTGTCGCCGCGATCCCGCTGATCAAGGCCAACACCAAAAAGGTTGGTCATGCTGCGTCCATTGTCGGAATGACAGTGATTGGCGCGCTGGTGGCAACCTATGTGCGCCTGAATACCACACTCGAGATTAAAGCCGGGGATGCGGTCGTCAAACTGCAAACCGATGTGATCGACAAACTGATGCCCGCCTTTCTGCCGCTGGTCTACACCCTGATCATGTTCTGGCTGGTACGCCGTGGCTGGAGCCCACTGCGCCTGATTGGTATCACCGTGGTGCTGGGCGTTGTCGGTAAATTCTGTCACTTCCTGTAAAAAGCAAAGAGGTTGCGATGTTAGGCATTATTTTGACGGGTCACGGCGGTTTTGCCAGCGGCCTGCAACAGGCGATGAAGCAAATCCTCGGCGAACAGCCGCAGTTTATCGCCATCGATTTTCCGGAAAGCTCCACCACTGCGCGGCTGACCGCGCAGCTTGAGCAGGCAGTGAATGAACTGGATGCAGAGCACGATATCGTGTTTCTCACCGATCTTCTCGGCGGTACGCCGTTTCGTGTGGCCTCTACCCTCGCGATGCAGCGCCCCGGCAGCGAAGTGATTACCGGCACCAATCTCCAGCTTTTGCTGGAGATGGTTCTGGAGCGCGACGGATTAAGCAGTGAAGCCTTTCGTTTGCAGGCGCTGGAGTGCGGCCATCGCGGCCTGACCAGCCTGGTGGATGAACTTGCACGCTGTCGCGAGGAAGCGCCCGCCGAGGAAGGGATATGAGCCAGCTGCTGCGCGCGCGTCGTCTGCTTACCGGGCAAGGCTGGCTGGATGACCATCAGCTGCGTATGGATAGAGGCGTCATCACCGCCATCGAGCCGATTCCGGCAGGGGTTAACACCCGCGAGGCAGACCTGCTTTGCCCGGCATACATTGATATCCACGTCCACGGCGGCGCGGGTGTGGATGTGATGGATGATGCCCCCGACGTGCTGGACCGGTTAGCCTTACATAAAGCGCGTGAAGGCGTAGGGGCGTTTCTGCCTACCACCGTCACCGCTCCGCTGGAGGCGATCCATGGCGCGTTACGGCGCATTGCCCGGCGCTGTCATGCCGGTGGCCCCGGCGCGCAGCTCCTGGGCAGCTATCTGGAAGGCCCGTACTTTACACCGCAGAACAAAGGGGCGCACCCGCCAGAACTGTTTCGCGAGCTGGATCTCGCGGAACTTGATGAGCTGATTGCGGTTTCGCAGAACACGCTGCGGGTGGTGGCGCTTGCTCCGGAAAAAGTGGATGCCCTGAAGGCGATCCATCACCTCAAGCAAAAAGGGATACGCGTCATGCTGGGCCACAGCGCCGCTACATACGCGCAAACCCTGGACGCATTTGATGCAGGCGCAGACGGGCTGGTGCACTGCTACAACGGCATGACGGGATTACACCACCGGGAGCCGGGCATGGTTGGCGCCGGGCTTACGGACCCACGCGCGTGGCTGGAGCTTATTGCCGACGGGCATCACGTTCATCCTGGAGCCATGCGGCTATGTTGTTGCTGCGCGAAGGATCGTACGGTGCTGATTACCGATGCCATGCAGGCGGCGGGTATGCCTGATGGGCGCTATACGTTGTGTGGTGAAAATGTCGAGATGCAGGGCGGCGTTGTTCGCACGGCCTCGGGCGGGCTGGCGGGCAGCACGCTCGCGCTGGATGCCGCCGTGCGAAATATGGTGGAGCATACGGGGGTCGCCCCAGAAAACGCTATCCATATGGCCTCGCTGCATCCCGCCCGTCTGCTCGGTATGGATCACCTGCTGGGATCGTTAGCACCAGGCAAACGCGCCAATATTATTGCGCTCGATGCGGGTTTACACCTCCGGCAGATCTGGATCCAGGGTCAGGCTCTTTCCCTGTAGCCCCTTCACAGTGTGCTCTGTTGGCCTTACGGAAGACGATCGTAAGGCCTTTCTTTTCCTTTCCTTGATCTTCGCCTTTCCTTTCGCGATCACACTTTTCGTTTTATTTCTTTTTCGCCATTGAACTTTCGATTTCTTTTCTATAGATTTTCTTTAACTGCTAAAGTAAACAAGTGAAACGAAACGAAAGATAGCGACACATTTGCCAGCGTCTGATGTGGAATTCACACGACTAAGGACTGAGTTATGCCACAAACCACTACCACCACCGGCACCTGGACCGAAAAAGAGATCCGCCAGCAGCCAGCCAGCTGGCTTCGCTCGCTCAACAATATTGATAATCTGCGCGCGTCGATCGACAGTTTTCTGACGCCACTGTTGCGCAAGCCCGATCTGCGGATCGTTCTGACCGGCGCGGGTACGTCTGCTTTTATCGGCGACATCATTGCGCCATGGCTTGCCAGCCACACGAGAAAAAATATCACCGCGATACCTACGACCGATCTGGTCACCAACCCGATGGATTACTTCAGCCCTGCGCATCCGCTGCTGCTGGTCTCTTTCGCCCGTTCTGGCAATAGCCCGGAGAGCGTCGCCGCCGTTGAGCTGGCGAATCAGTTCGTACCGGAGTGCTACCACCTGTCGATCACCTGTAATGAAGCGGGCAGCCTGTACCAGAATGCCGTCGACAGCGATAACGCCTGCGCTCTGCTCATGCCAGCCGAAACGCACGATCGCGGGTTCGCGATGACAAGCAGCATCACCACCATGATGGCGAGCTGCCTGGCGGTATTCGCACCGGAAACGATCAACAGCAAAACGTTCCGCGACGTGTCCGATCGCTGTCAGGCGATCCTCACGTCGCTTGGCGATTTCAGCCCCGGCGTCTTTGGTAACGAACCGTGGAAACGCATTGTTTATCTGGGCAGCGGTGGATTACAGGGCGCCGCACGGGAGTCAGCGTTGAAGGTGCTGGAGCTGACCGCCGGCAAACTGGCGGCATTCTACGATTCGCCAACGGGTTTCCGTCACGGGCCTAAGTCGCTGGTGGACAACGAAACGCTGGTCGTCGTGTTTGTCTCCAGCCATCCGTACACGCGTCAGTACGATCTGGATCTGCTCGCCGAGCTGCGACGCGATCGTCAGGCTATGCGCGTGGTAGCCATTGCAGCCGAAACGGATCCGGTCATTGAAGCTGGCCCGCATATCCTGCTGCCGCCTTCCCGTTTATTTAACGATATGGAGCAGGCGTTCTGCTTCCTGATGTACGCCCAGGTCTTCGCACTGACCCAGTCTCTGCACGTTGGCAATACGCCGGATACGCCATCCGCCAGCGGTACGGTTAACCGTGTGGTCCAGGGCGTCGTTATTCATCCGTGGCATGCTTAAGAGGACAGGCTCATGAGTATTATTTCTACCAAATATCTTTTGCAGGACGCACAGGCGAAGGGCTATGCCGTTCCGGCCTTTAACATCCATAACGCCGAGACGATCCAGGCGATCCTCGAAGTCTGTAGCGAAATGCGATCGCCGGTGATCCTCGCGGGTACGCCGGGGACGTTTAAACATATTGCGCTGGAAGAGATTTACGCCTTGTGCAGCGCGTATTCCTTTACTTATGACATGCCGCTGGCGCTACACCTCGATCACCACGAATCGCTGGACGACATTCGCCGCAAAGTCCATGCCGGCGTACGTAGCGCAATGATCGACGGTAGCCATTACTCCTTCGAACAAAACGTCAAGCTGGTGAAATCGGTCGTCGATTTCTGCCACCTCAACGACTGTAGCGTCGAGGCCGAACTGGGCCGACTGGGTGGGGTGGAAGATGACATGAGCGTCGACGCCGAAAGCGCGTTCCTGACCGACCCGCAGGAAGCAAAACGCTTTGTCGAACTGACAGGCGTGGACAGCCTCGCCGTCGCCATCGGTACCGCGCACGGTCTCTATACCAAACGCCCAAAAATCGACTTCCAGCGGCTGGCCGAGATCCGCGAGGTAGTGACAGTGCCGCTGGTGCTGCATGGTGCAAGCGATGTGCCGGATGAGGATGTGCGCCGCACCATTGAGCTGGGCGTCTGCAAAGTTAACGTCGCAACAGAGCTGAAAATCGCCTTCTCTGACGCAGTCAAAGCCTGGTTTGCCGAGAACCCACAGGGCAACGATCCGCGCTTCTACATGCGCGTCGGCATGGATGCCATGAAAGAGGTGGTCAGAAGCAAAATCACCGTTTGCGGCTCGGCGAACCGGCTGCTGCTTCCGGCTGAAGCCTGAACCCATCGCGCATAACGTTAGTACCTAAAAAAATAACTATAAGCCTCGCAAATATGAAGGCGCGTCCTTAAGCCGGACAGCGCCTTCCATTATCTTAAAAATCCGAGGAGTCCCTACATGACACAGGAAAAGTCGTTTAAATCGAAAGCGTGGGAGTTTTTCCAGAGCCTGGGAAAGACGTTTATGTTCCCGGTCTCGCTATTGGCCTTTATGGGGTTGTTGTTAGGTATCGGTAGTTCTGTCACCAGCCCTTCCACCATCAAAAGTTTTCCCTTTCTGGGCGGCGAGTTAACGCAGCTCACCTTTGGTTTTATCGCCATGGTCGGCGGCTTTGCTTTTACCTATCTGCCGCTGATGTTTGCCATGGCGATCCCGATGGGCCTTGCCAGACGTAATAAAGCGGTGGGCGCTTTTGCCGGATTCATTGGCTACATGCTGATGAACATGAGCATCAACTACTACCTGACCGCCACCCACCAGCTTGCGGATGCCGCCACCATGAGACAGGTGGGACAATCCATCGTGCTTGGTATTCAAACGCTGGAGATGGGCGTGCTCGGCGGCATTGTGGTAGGGGTGATCACCTACTTCCTGCACGAACGCTTCCAGGACACGGTGCTGCACGACGCGTTTGCCTTCTTTAGCGGCATTCGTTTTGTACCGATTGTTACCGCCCTCACCCTGTCGCTGGTCGGCTTGTTCATCCCCCTGCTGTGGGAATATGTGGCAATGGGCATTGCCGGGATTGGTCATATCATCCAGAGCACTAGCGTCTTTGGGCCGTTCCTGTATGGCGTGGGCGTACTGCTGCTCAAACCTTTTGGCCTGCACCACATCCTGCTGGCGATGGTGCGCTTCACCCCGGCGGGCGGCATTGAGATGGTTAACGGCCAGGAAGTGGCCGGTGCGCTGAACATTTTCTACGCCGAGCTGAAAGCCGGCCTGCCGTTTAGCCCGCACGTTACGGCATTTTTATCGCAAGGGTTTATGCCGACCTTTATCTTCGGCCTGCCTGCCGTGGCTTACGCTATCTACCGCACCGCGCGTCCGGAAAACCGTCCGGTGATTAAAGGGCTGCTGCTTTCTGGCGTGCTGGTTTCAGTTGTCACGGGTATTTCAGAGCCGATTGAGTTCCTCTTCCTGTTTATTGCCCCTGTGCTTTACGCGTTTCATATCGTTATGTCTGGCCTGGCGCTGATGGTGATGGCGCTTCTCGGCGTCACTATCGGCAACACCGACGGCGGCATTCTGGATCTGCTGATCTTCGGCGTCATGCAGGGGATGTCGACCAAATGGTATCTGCTGTTCCCGGTGGGTATGGCCTGGTTTGCTATCTACTTCTTCGTCTTCCGCTGGTACATCCTCAGGCACGATATTAAAACGCCGGGCCGTGAGGTTGACGCGCAGGGTGCGCTCCAGGCGGTGGAAGCCAATACCCGGGCACGTGGAAAATCAAAATACGATCATGGGCTTATTCTTCGCGCGCTTGGCGGTAAAGAGAATATTGAGTCGCTCGACAACTGCATCACCCGCTTACGTCTGGTGGTGAAAGATATGGGGCTTATCGACCAGCAGGCGCTGAAGGCCGCGGGCGCCTTGTCAGTCGTGGTGCTTGATGCCCACAGCGTTCAGGTGATCATCGGCCCGCAGGTGCAGAGCGTCAAATCCGGCATTGAAGCCTTAATTTAACAGGGGGACGTTGTGTTTGATTTCGACAGAATCATTGAGCGTAAAAGCGATAAATGCCGTAAATGGGATCATGCGTTTGTGTGCTCGCGTTTCGGTGATGTCCCGGAGGGATTTATCCCGCTGTGGATAGCAGACATGGATTTCACCTCGCCACCCGCCGTGATTGAAGGCTTCCAGCGCATCGTGGAGCATGGCACCTTCGGTTACACCTGGTGCTTCGACGAATTCTACGATGCGGTCATCGCCTTCCAGCGCACCCGTCATCAGGTTGAGGTGCATAAGTCATGGATCACCCTGACCTACGGCACCGTTTCCACGCTGCACTATACGGTTCAGGCGTTCTGCAAACCCGGCGACTGCGTGATGATGAACACCCCGGTGTATGACCCGTTTGCGATGGCGACACAGCGACAGGGCGTGCGGGTGCTTGCAAATCCGCTGAGCGTGAAGGAAAACCGCTATCACCTGGATTTTAATCTGATTGAAGTTCAGCTCAAAACTCACCGTCCAAAACTGTGGTTCTTCTGCTCGCCGCATAACCCTTCAGGCCGAATCTGGCGCGCGGATGAGATACGCCAGGTGTCCGATCTCTGTAAGCGCTACGGCACGATTCTGGTGGTTGATGAGGTTCACGCCGAGCACATTCTGGACGGTACATTCGTCAGCTGTCTGACTTCGGGCTGTGCCGCCCAGGACAACCTGATTGTGCTGACCTCCCCCAATAAAGCGTTCAACCTTGGCGGGCTAAAAACATCCTACTCGATAATTCCAGACGATTCGCTGCGCCAGCGTTTCCGCCAGCAGCTGGAGAAGAACTCCATTACCTCGCCCAATATCTTCGGCGTGTGGGGAATTATTCTGGCCTATCAGCAGGGTCTGCCATGGCTCGACGCGCTGAATGGTTATCTGCGCGGCAATGCCCGCTACCTTGCGGATGCCATCCAGACCCACTTCCCTGCATGGAAGATGATGAACCCGGAGTCGTCATATCTCGCCTGGATAGACGTCAGTGCGGACGATCGCAGTGCGACGGCGCTAACCCAACATTTCGCCAAACAGGCTGGCGTGGTCATCGAAGATGGCAGCCACTACGTACAAAACGGCGAAAACTACCTGCGTATTAACTTCGGCACCCAGCGCTACTGGCTGGAACAGTCCATCAACCGAATGCTGAAGCATTACTGATAAGGATCTTACCCCGATGAAAAAAATGCTCACTCTCTCGCTGCTGGCTCTCTGCGTTTCTCATGGCGCGGCGGCAGCAAACTACGCGCTCAGTAACGACAATATTGCCCTTTCGTTTGATGATGCAAATGCAACGGTAGTAGTAACGGACAGCAAATCTAACCATCCGCTCACGCCCCAGGAGCTGTTCTTTCTGACGCTGCCGGATGAAACAAAAATCCACACCGCTGATTTCAAAATCAAGCACGTCGAAAAGCAGGACAATGCGATAGTCATCGACTTTACGCATCCGGATTTTAACGTAACGGTGAAACTGAACCTGGTGAAGGGAAAATACGCCAGCATCGGCTACACCATCGCCGCCGTCGGGCAGCCGCGGGACGTAGCGAAAATTACCTTCTTCCCGACGAAGAAGCAGTCTCAGGCACCTTACGTTGACGGGGCGATTAACAGCTCGCCAATCGTGGCCGACTCGTTCTTCATCCTGCCAGACAAACCGATTGTGAATACTTACGCTTATGAAGCCACCACGAACCTCAACGTGGAGCTGAAAACGCCAATTCTGCCTGAGACACCGGTTAGTTTTACCACCTGGTTCGGCACTTTCCCGGAAACTAATCAGCTGCGCCGCAGCGTAAACCAGTTTATCGATGCCGTGCGTCCGCGGCCTTATAAGCCTTATCTGCACTACAACAGCTGGATGGACATCGGTTTCTTTACCCCTTACTCCGAGCAGGATGTCATTGGGCGGATGGACGAATGGAATAAAGAATTTATTGCCGGACGCGGGGTGGCGCTGGACGCGTTCCTGCTGGACGATGGCTGGGACGATCGCACCGGACGCTGGCTTTTTGGCCCGGCATTCAGCAACGGTTTTGGCAAAGTCAGGGAAAAAGCCGACAGCCTGCACAGCTCGGTTGGGCTGTGGCTTTCTCCGTGGGGCGGATACAACAAGCCGCGCGATATTCGCGTCTCGCATGCAAAAGAGTATGGTTTTGAAACCGTAGACGGCAAGCTGGCGCTGTCGGGGCCGAACTATTTTAAAAACTTTAACGATCAGATCATTAAGCTGATCAAAAACGAGCACATTACCTCGTTCAAGCTCGACGGAATGGGTAACGCCAATTCGCATATCAAGGGCAGCCCATTTGCATCGGATTTTGACGCATCCATTGCCCTGCTGCACAACATGCGCAGCGCAAACCCGAACCTGTTTATCAACCTGACCACCGGCACCGACGCCAGCCCGTCCTGGCTGTTCTATGCTGATTCAATCTGGCGTCAGGGCGATGATATCAACCTGTACGGCCCCGGCACGCCAGTGCAGCAGTGGATGACCTACCGCGATGCCGAAACCTGGCGATCCATCGTGCGCAAAGGTCCTCTGTTCCCGCTGAACTCACTGATGTACCACGGGATCGTCAGCGCAGAGAACGCTTACTATGGACTCGAGAAAGTGCAAACAGACAGCGATTTTGCCGATCAGGTCTGGAGCTACTTCGCAACCGGAACTCAGCTTCAGGAGCTGTACATCACGCCGTCCATGCTGAATAAGGCGAAGTGGGATACCCTGGCGCAGGCGGCGAAATGGTCGCGTGAGAATGCCAGCGTGCTGGTGGATACTCACTGGATTGGCGGTGACCCAACTTCGCTTCAGGTTTACGGCTGGGCCTCATGGAGTAAAGACAAAGCGATTTTTGGCTTACGCAACCCGTCGGATAAGCCGCAACGTTACTACCTGGATTTAACCAAAGATTTTGAGATCCCGGCAGGAGAGCGTTCGCAGTTTACCCTGAAAGCCGTGTACGGCAGTAATTCGACCGTACCAGAGGAGTATAAAAACGCTGTGGTAATTACGCTGCAACCGCTGGAAACGCTGGTGTTTGAGGCGATGCCGGGGAAATAGTGAGGCTCTGACACGGTGTAGGCCGGGTAAGGCGAAGCCGCCACCCGGCAAAACAGGCGGCAGGGGCTTACTCCCCCTGCTGCTCCAGCGCATATTTATACAGTGCATTTTTCTTCACGCCGTGGATCTCCGCCGCCAGCGCCGCCGCTTTTTTCAGGGGGAGTTCAGCCTGTAGCAGAGCCAGCGTACGCAGCGCATCGGCAGGCAGAGCGTCTTCCTGCGCTTTGTGCCCTTCAACAATCAGCACCATTTCGCCCTTGCGGCGGTTTTCATCCTCTTTCACCCACGCCAGCAGTTCGCCAACCGGCGCACCGTGAATGGTTTCCCACGTTTTGGTCAACTCGCGCGCCAGCACCACGTAGCGCCCTTCGCCCCAGACGGTCACCATATCTTCCAGGCTTTCCAGCAGACGGTGAGTTGATTCGTAGAAGATCAACGTACGCGGTTCAGCTTCCAGATCCTTTAACACATCGCGACGGCCTTTGGATTTAGCAGGCAGGAAGCCTTCGTAGCAGAAACGATCGGATGGCAGACCCGCAGCGCTTAACGCCGCAATCGCCGCGCACGGCCCGGGCAGCGGCACAACGCGGATGCCTGCTTCACGGCAGGTGCGTACCAGATGGTAGCCCGGATCGTTGATCAGCGGCGTTCCCGCATCGGAGACCAGCGCGATGTTCTGCCCTTCTTTAAGCTTCGCCACCAGCGTTTCGGCTTTTTGTTGCTCATTGTGATCGTGCAGGGCAAACAAACGGGCGTTAATGGCAAAGTGTTGTAGCAGTAAACCGGTATGACGGGTGTCTTCAGCAGCAATTAAATCAACAGCTTGCAATACGGTGAGCGCACGTTGGGTAATATCAGACAAATTCCCGATAGGAGTAGGTACAATATAAAGCTGGCCTTGAGAATTATCTGCCGTTTCGTGTTGTTTCATTGTTTCGTCCGTATTGCCGATTTAATATTGAGCATTGCGTAAAAAAATCACTGGATACAGTATGGTACCGTTAACGTTTCTTCGAAAAAAAGCCGCGCACAGCGTGCCCCTCCTGCTCGCAGCCCTGATCTTTACCGGCTGCGGCACCCAGGCACCTGACCAGAGCACTGCTCATATGCAGGGATCCGCTCAGGCTGATTCTGGCTTTTATCTGCAACAAATGTCGCAGAGTACAAATGATACCAGGATCAACTGGCAATTACTCGCCATTCGTGCACTGCTGAAAGAAGGGAAAACCCAGCAGGCCGCCGAGCTGTTCAGCCAGCTGCCGCAGGATCTTAACGACACTCAGCGCCATGAGAAGACGCTGCTGTCAGCAGAACTGAAGGTCGCGCAAAAAGATTACGACGGCGCGAAGAAGATCCTCGGCACCATCGATCTCAGCACGCTGGATAAAAACCAGCAGGCCCGTTTCTGGCAGGCCGGTATCACCGCTGAGCAGGGCCGCCCTTCCCTGACGCTACTCCGCGCGCTGATAGCCCAGGAGCCTCTGCTCGCGGGTGCGGACAAGCAAAAAAATATTGATGCAACCTGGCAGGCGCTCGCCTCCATGACCCAGGATCAGGCCAAAGCGCTGGTAATCAACGCCGATGAAAATGTTCTGCAAGGCTGGCTGGATCTGCAACAGATGTGGTTCAACAACCGCAGCGATCCGAACATGCTGAAAGCTGGCATTACCGACTGGCAAAAGCGTTACCCGCAAAACCCGGGAGCGAAAATGCTGCCAACGCAGCTGGTGAACGTGCAAAACTTTAAGCCCGCCTCCACCAGCAAAATCGCCCTACTGCTGCCGTTAAACGGTCAGGCAGCGGTGTTTGGTCGCGCCATTCAGCAAGGTTTCGAAGCCGCGAAAAACGGCACTACCGCCGTCAGCGGTAGCGCGGTTCCGACCCAGGCAGCACAAGCGGCGAATGTGAATGACGTTGTCAGCCCGTCCGCCGCCGAAACCAGCGACCTGACCACCGCGCAAACCCCTGCGCAGGGCACCATGCAGAATCCGGTTACCGCCCCAACGACGCAGCCCGCTCCCCCTGCGCCTGCGGCAACACAGGCCCCGGCTGAAACACCGGCGCCCGCGACGGCAGAACAACCTCAGCCGCAAACCGCGCAGCCGGAACAGCAGCCAGCAACCCAGCCGCAGGCTGTGGCCACCACCAGCGCTAACCCTGGTGCAGAGTTGAAAATCTACGACACCAGCGCCCAGCCGCTTGACCAGGTGCTGGCGCAGGTTCAGCAGGACGGGGCCAGCATCGTTGTCGGTCCGCTGTTGAAAAACAACGTGGAAGCGCTGATGAAGAGCAACACCACGCTGAACGTGCTGGCGCTTAACCAGCCTGAGCAGGTTCAGAACCGCGCCAATATCTGTTACTTCGCCCTCTCTCCGGAGGATGAAGCCCGCGATGCGGCCCGTCATATTCACGAGCAGGGCAAGCAGGCGCCGCTGCTGTTGATCCCACGCAGCACGCTGGGCGATCGCGTTGCCAACGCGTTTGCGCAAGAGTGGCAGACCCTTGGCGGTGGCGTGGTGTTGCAGCAGAAATTTGGCTCAGCTTCCGAACTGAGAGCGGGCGTGAACGGCGGGGCAGGTATTGCCCTCAACGGTAGCCCGGTATCCGCCAGCCTTCCGCAGCAGCAGAGCGTAACCATCGGCGGTCTGACGATCCCAGCGCCCCCTACCGACGCGCAAATCAGCGGCGGCGGTAAAGTGGATTCGGCGTACATCGTCGCTACGCCGGAAGAGATCGCCTTTATCAAACCGATGATCGCCATGCGTAACGGCAGCCAGAGCGGTGCAACGCTCTACGCCAGCTCACGCAGCGCACAGGGTACCGCAGGCCCGGATTTCCGTCTGGAAATGGAAGGACTGCAATACAGCGAGATCCCGATGCTTGCAGGCAGCAACCCGCAGTTGATGCAGCAGGCGCTGGGCGCGGTGCGCAATGACTATTCCCTGGCGCGTCTGTACGCGATGGGTGTCGATGCCTGGGCGCTGGCAAACCACTTCACCCAGATGCGCCAGGTACCGGGCTTCGAGCTTAACGGGAATACCGGCGATCTGACCGCCGATCAGGATTGTGTGATTAACAGGAAGTTATCATGGCTCAAATACCAGCAGGGGCAGATTGTCCCGGCCAGTTAAGCCGTAAACAGACCGGCGACGCGTGGGAGTTAAAGGCGCGTCGCTGGCTTGAAGGCAAAGGACTGCGCTTTGTCGCCGCCAACGTTCGCGGGCGCGGCGGCGAGATTGACCTGATCATGAAAGACGGTCAGACCATCGTGTTTGTTGAAGTTCGCTACCGACAGTCGTCCCGTTTTGGCGGTGCTGCCGCCAGCGTGACGCTCGCCAAACAACAAAAATTATTACAGACTGCCCACTTGTGGCTTGCCCGCCATAATGGGAGTTTTGATACTGTGGATTGCCGTTTCGATGTGGTAGCCTTCACCGGAAATGCGATCGACTGGCTTAAAAACGCGTTTGGCGAAGACGCATAAATAAGATTTTAAAGGGATACCGTGCTCGAACGAATTAAAGTGTGCTTCACAGAAAGCATTCAAACGCAGATTGCCGCGGCGGAAGCCCTTCCGGACGCGATCTCGCGTGCAGCGATGACACTGGTTCAGTCGCTGCTCAACGGCAACAAAATCCTCTGTTGTGGCAATGGCACGTCCGCCGCCAACGCACAGCATTTTGCTGCCAGCATGATTAATCGCTTCGAAACCGAGCGCCCGAGTTTACCTGCCATTGCACTAAACACCGATAACGTGGTCTTAACTGCGATTGCCAACGATCGTCTGCATGACGAAATCTACGCCAAGCAGGTGCGTGCCTTAGGCCATGCCGGAGACGTGCTGCTGGCGATCTCCACGCGCGGTAACAGCCGGGATATCGTTAAAGCAGTTGAAGCGGCAGTGACCCGGGATATGACGATTGTCGCCCTGACCGGTTACGACGGCGGTGAGCTGGCTGGCCTGCTGGGGCCGCAGGATGTGGAGATCCGCATTCCTTCGCACCGTAGCGCCCGCATCCAGGAGATGCATATGCTCACGGTGAACTGCTTATGCGATCTGATCGATAACACGCTTTTCCCTCACCAGGATGATTAAGGAGTTCTCATGAAGGTTTTATCGGCCCTTGCAGTCGTGATGTCTGCATTACTGCTTCAGGGATGCATCGCTGCCGCTGTAGTCGGTACCGCAGCGGTCGGCACCAAAGCAGCGACCGATCCGCGTACCGTTGGGACGCAGGTGGATGACGGTACGCTTGAGCTGCGCGTAAACAGTGCGCTGTCGAAAGACGAGCAGATCAAGAAGGAAGCACGCATCAACGTGACGGCTTATCAGGGCAAAGTGCTGCTGGCAGGCCAGGCGCCAAATCCTGAACTCGCCTCGCGCGCCAAACAGATCGCGATGGGTGTGGAAGGCACGGCGGAAGTGTATAACGAGATCCGCCAGGGCCAGCCGATTGGTCTCGGCACCGCGTCATCTGATACCTGGATCACCACCAAAGTGCGTTCCCAGCTGCTGGGTACCGACCAGGTGAAATCCTCAAACGTGAAAGTGACCACGGAGAACGGCGAAGTGTTCCTGCTGGGTCTGGTGACGGAACGTGAAGGGAAAGCGGCAGCGGATATCGCCAGCCGGGTGAGCGGCGTGAAGCACGTCACCACCGCGTTTACTTATATTAAGTAATTCACACCTGACTGTAAGCCCGGTAAGCGCAAGCGCCACCGGGCTTTCTTTCACACAAGCGCCATACTCCCCACAATCACTCCACTCAACGCCACCAGCCCCGCAGTCAGCCACAGCGCTTTCGCCGGGAATGACTTACGCAGCATGATAAGCGACGGCAGGCTCACCGCCGGCAGCGTGATGAGCAGCGCCAGCGCTGGTGCGGTCCCCATACCGGCCATCATCATGGTCTGAATAATCGGGATCTCCGCCGCGGTTGGGATCACGAACAGGCAACCGGCCACCGCCATCGCAATCACCCACATCAGCGTGTTGTCGATAGCGCCATCCGCATGCGGGAACAGCCAGACGCGCGCGGCCCCCAGCACCAGTACGGCCAGGATATAGACCGGAATGGTGCTCCAGAAAAGCTGCCACAGCGCTTTGCCCCAGCGAGCAAAGAAACTGCCCTGCGGCTCGCTGACGTCCAGCTCAACGGAAGCAGACCCGGCCTCGTTGTCTTTCACCAGGTGCTGCACCAGCGTAGCGACAAGCACCACCGTCAGCAGGCCAGCCGCCAGACGGATAAACGCGAAATGCCAGCCGAGAACGAAGCCCATAAACACCAGCGTTGCCGGATTCAGCAGTGGGTTACCCATCCAGAAGGCAAGCGCGCCGCCCATCGACACGCGCTGTCGGCGCATACCCGCCGCCACCGGTGCGGCGCAGCAGGAACACATCATGCCCGGCAGGGAGAAAATCGTCCCCAGCAGCGTGCCCTGCAAGCGCGGCTGTCCCAGGGTTTTCACCAGCCAGTTACGCGGGATAAGTACCTGAATCAGCGAGCCCAGCAATACGCCCAATACCGCCGCTTTCCAGACGGCAAGAAAATAGACCATTGCGTAATCCCACGCCGCGCGTAGCGGGCTGGAATCGGCCTGCGCGAGAATCGATTTACCGATGCTGTGGGTGTCGGCGGCGGTGAAGGCTTTACCGTAGTACGGCTGCCATTTCACATACCAGAGGCCAATGATGACCACGAGAAAGAAGAGTGCGGGCTTCCACCACTGAACAGGTGTTGCCGCCTGAGATGAAGACTGACCAGTCATACCATTCCCCGGAAGGTGTTATTTAATAAGCCGGGGAAGTTTACGCCTCGCCCTGCGCGATTTCACGCAGTTTTGCCGAAGGGATAATATTAACCCCCTCCTGCGACGGAGCCAGCGCCTCTTTTAGCATCGCCAGCGCGACATCCCGCGCCTCGATGGACTTCCAGTTACCCGGCAGAATGCGAAACAGCGGAGCGAAAAAAGACTCGTTAAAACGACGTTCGTCACGGTGCCCCATCAGCATGGAAGGCCGCGCGATGGTCAGGCGCTCCCATTTCTGCGCGATTAACGCCTCTTCCATTTTGCCCTTCACCTGGTTGTAAAAAAACGGCGAGCCTGCGTTCGCGCCGTGCGCGCTGACCACCAGGAAATGTTTTGCGCCCAGCTTTTTCGCCGTCAGGGCGGTATCCACCACCAGCGTGTAATCCGCATGGACAAAAGCTTCTTTACTGCCCGCTTCCCGTCGGGTGGTGCCAAGGCAGCAAAAGGCGATATCAATGGGATCCTGCACCTGCGCCAGCGCGTCGGTGAGCTGTGGATCGTGCGGGTTATAGACGCCGGTGATATCCAACAGCGGGCGACGCGTCGGGGCGGCGATATAGTTGATATGCCGATCCTGGATCAGCAGCCGCAGCAGATGTCCACCCACCAGCCCGGTTGCGCCGGTAATCAGTACCTGACTCATCTTATCCCCTTTACAGAATTGTCCGTTTGCGTTCTGGGCCTGCTCTACCACACTTAAAAGTCTGTTACCGGTAAGTATTTACCACAAACGGGAAAAAAACAGTCTGAAGCGAAAACAACGGAGGAAGCATGGGTAAAAAAATCGCAGTCTTGATTACCGACGAGTTTGAAGATTCAGAATTTACGTCGCCAGCAGAGGCATTCCGCAAGGCGGGCCACGAAGTGGTCACCATCGAGAAAGAAGCGGGTAAAACCGTGAAGGGCCATAAGGGCGAAGCCAGCGTGACCATTGACGAATCCATTGATAACGTCAGCCCGTCGGATTTCGACGCCCTGCTGTTACCGGGCGGCCATTCACCGGATTCCCTGCGCGGGGACGAGCGTTTCGTCACCTTTACCCGTGACTTCGTCGGCACCGGTAAACCGGTGTTTGCCATTTGCCACGGTCCGCAGCTGCTGATCAGCGCCGAGGTGGTACGCGGGCGTAAGCTCACCGCGGTGAAACCGATCGTTATCGATCTGAAAAACGCGGGAGCCGAGTTCTACGATCAGGAAGTGGTGAACGATAACGATCAGCTGATCACCAGCCGTACACCGGACGATCTGCCGGCGTTTAACCGTGAAGCGCTACGCCTGCTCGGCGCGTAACCAGTGCAGCTTTTTACCAAAGCCCAGGGTGTTGTCGGTAAATTTCAGCTCATCAAGGCGGATTTCCCACACCGGGGCTTTTAGCGCCGCAGCCACCGGGAAGCGGCGCGTATAGCGTTTACGTTGCGCGTCGCTCTCCTCCCCTTCCAGGCGACGAATTTCACCTTTGAACTGGACCCCGCGGATCAGCGCAACGGTTTTAGGCTGACCGTTTACCGTACCTGCCACTTTTGCCTGTTGGCCCGTCATCTGCGCATGCCGCGTTTTGTCTTCGCTCATTACGTAAAAGGCCACGCGCTCGGGATCGTAGTAATAATAGGCATTTGCGCACCACATCTCCTCGTCTTTACAGACGCACCAGGTCACGACATGCTGCTTTGCCAGCCAGCGGTTAATGGCGGCCAGTGTTTCCATTTTCGCTCTCTCTCATGCTATGGTGCGTTCACCTTAACATACTGAATCTGTTTACCGTGTGCTGGTTTCTCTATCTTGTCCGAACCGCTGATAACGCACTCTACACCGGGATCACTACCGATGTGGCACGGCGTTTTTTACAACATCAAACGGGGAAAGGGGCGAAAGCACTACGGGGGAAAGGTGAACTTCAGTTAGCGTTTTCAGCCGCCGTGGGCGACAGATCCCTGGCGCTCAGGCTGGAATACCGCATCAAGCAGCTGACAAAGCGCCAGAAAGAGCGTCTCGTCAACGGGGACGGCTCTTTCGAGGCGCTACGCGAAAGCCTGCTTAAAAACGATTGAAATGATCGTGGTACTCCACCAGACCGGTAACGCCGTCGAGCGCATCATCCGCCAGAGGATGCACCTGGAAAGATGTTTCCGTGCCCGGCCAGTGGCAGCGCAGATCGTATCTGGACGCTGGCTCAAAACCTAAACGTTCGTAGAACGCCGGATCGCCCAGAACGACGACAGCGGCATAGCCAAATTCATTCAGTGAATCCAGCCCTTCATAGACCAGCTGGCGCGCCAGGCCCTGGCCACGGTAGTTTTCATCCACCGCCAACGGCGCCATGCCGACCCACTGTAACTCTTCACCCTGCACAATCACCGGGCTGAAGGCCACGTAGCCGACCACCTGCCCTTCATCGTCGGTGGCAACCAGGCCCAGCGTAATCAGGCCATCTTCGCGAAGATCGTGAACCAGTTGGGCTTCGGCGTCGCCTGCAAAAGAGCGGCGTAACAACGCATCGATACCCGGCGCATCAATCCCAATTTCGACTCGAATCAGCATGGTTCACCTACTGAAGTGTGTTTACTGTCCGGCGGGGTTTTTAGCCCGGCCTCAACGAAATCTGCCATTTGCATCAACATCATACGCAGCGCTTTCGGCATCTGCTCCAGTTCAATGGCATCCATTAAATTTTTGACGTACAGACCGAGCTCCGTGTCGCCTTCAATCACCAGACGACGCTGGAAGAAGAGGGTGTCCGGATCCTGTTTGCGCGCGGCGATCATCAGCAGATCGCTGGCATCCGCGCTAAAGCTGACATCCGCCTCGGCGGTTTCACGGACGATAAGCCGATCGTTCTCAACGGAAGTAAACCAGCGCAACCCGATATCGCGCACTTCAATCTTTAACCAGCGGCCTTCCAGAAACTCCAGCTCACCGTCCTGTAGCGCCTGGCGGAACTGCCAGCTCAGTACCTGTTCCAGCACCTGGCGTTTAAGCGCGAACGGCGCCAGTTTTACCGGCACGCTCAGCATTGATGGACCAAATTGTACGAGACGTGAACGCAGTTTATCCAGCACGAGCTTTACTCCCTGATAGCTATAGTCCTGCTATTTTGCCATATCCCGACAAGAAGATAGCGGCGTAAATCAACAAACCGTTGTCCGGTGTACCTCATTATTGGTGCCATCAATACGCCATTAGCTGCCTTAAATCAAAAATTGTCGCGTATGGGTTAATTAAAATCCCAGCTCGTTAACATTTTTTACGATCCCTGCGATCGACAACATCGGGATAAATTATGGAGCTGCTCTGCCCTGCCGGAAACCTTCCGGCGCTTAAGGCGGCCATCGAAAATGGGGCCGATGCGGTCTATATCGGGCTGAAAGATGATACCAACGCCCGCCATTTTGCGGGTCTTAACTTTACGGAGAAAAAGCTTCAGGAAGCCGTTAACTTCGTCCACCAGCACCGGCGCAAACTGCACATCGCCATCAATACCTTTGCCCATCCTGATGGCTATGCCCGCTGGCAGCGCGCCGTGGATATGGCGGCCCAGCTGGGCGCCGATGCGCTGATCCTGGCCGATCTCGCCATGCTTGAGTATGCGGCAGAACGTTATCCGCATATTGAGCGCCATGTCTCTGTTCAGGCATCGGCCACCAATGAAGAGGCCGTCCGTTTTTATCATCGACACTTTGACGTGGCTCGCGTAGTGCTGCCGCGCGTACTCTCTATTCATCAGGTTAAGCAACTGGCGCGCGTCACGCCAGTGCCGCTGGAGGTTTTTGCCTTCGGCAGCCTGTGCATCATGGCCGAAGGCCGCTGCTATCTTTCCTCGTATTTGACCGGCGAATCGCCAAATACCGTCGGCGCCTGCTCGCCTGCCCGCTTCGTTCGCTGGCAGCAAACGCCGCAGGGACTGGAGTCACGCCTGAATGATGTGTTAATTGACCGCTATCAGGACGGTGAAAACGCGGGCTACCCGACGCTGTGCAAAGGCCGATATCTGGTGGACGGTGAGCGCTACCACGCGCTGGAGGAGCCCACCAGCCTCAACACGCTGGAACTGCTGCCAGAGCTGCTGGCCGCCAATATTGCCTCGGTGAAAATCGAAGGCCGCCAGCGCAGCCCGGCCTACGTGAGCCAGGTGGCAAAGGTGTGGCGTCAGGCCATCGACCGCTGCATGGCGGACCCGCAAAACTACGCTCCGCAGGCGGCATGGATGGAGACGCTCGGCGCGATGTCCGAAGGCACCCAAACCACGCTCGGCGCGTATCACCGTAAATGGCAGTGAGAAAATCATGAAATATTCATTAGGGCCGGTGCTTTACTACTGGTCAAAAGAGACGCTGGAAGATTTTTACCAGCAGGCCGCCACCAGCAGCGCCGATGTGATTTACCTCGGCGAAGCGGTGTGCAGCAAGCGCCGCGCCACCAAAGTGGGCGACTGGCTGGATATGGCGAAAAGCCTGGCCGGCAGCGGCAAGCAGGTGGTGCTCTCGACGCTGGCGCTGGTGCAGGCGTCCTCTGAACTGGGCGAGCTGAAGCGCTACGTCGAAAACGGTGAGTTCCTGCTGGAGGCGAGCGACCTGGGCGTGGTGAACATGTGCGCCGAACGTAAGCTGCCGTTTGTCGCCGGACATGCCCTGAACTGCTATAACGCCGTGACCCTGCGCCTGCTGCTCAAACAGGGGATGACCCGCTGGTGCATGCCGGTTGAACTCTCCCGCGACTGGCTGGCCAACCTGCTTACACAGTGCGAAGAGCTGGGCATTCGCAACAAGTTTGAAGTGGAAGTTCTGAGCTATGGGCATCTGCCGCTGGCCTACTCTGCCCGCTGCTTCACCGCACGTTCCGAAGATCGTCCGAAAGACGAGTGCGAAACCTGCTGCATTAAGTACCCGAACGGACGCAGCATGCTGTCGCAGGAGAATCAGCAGGTGTTTGTTCTTAACGGCATTCAGACCATGAGCGGTTACGTCTATAACCTCGGCAACGAACTGGCATCAATGCACGGGCTGGTGGATATGGTGCGTCTTTCGCCGCTGGATACCGGCGTATTCGCCATGCTGGACGCCTTCCGCGCCAACGAAAATGGCGCTGCTCCGCTGCCTCTGACGGCAAACAGCGACTGCAACGGTTACTGGCGACGTCTCGCCGGGCTGGAATTGCAGGCATAAAAAAGGCTCACTTTGTTAACAACGGTTATCATTTTTTAATACAGTATTAAAGATTGACCGTCGACAAAGTGAGCTGTTATGACTGACAAAACCATTCCGTTTTCGGTGCTGGATCTGGCGCCGATCCCACAAGGCTCCTCGGCCAGAGAAGCCTTCACGCACTCTCTCGATCTTGCTCAGCTTGCCGAAAAGCGCGGCTATCACCGCTACTGGCTGGCGGAGCACCACAATATGGTGGGCATCGCCAGCGCCGCCACCTCGGTGCTGATTGGCTATCTGGCGGCGAATACCACCACACTGCACCTGGGCTCCGGCGGCGTGATGCTGCCAAACCACGCCCCGCTGGTGATTGCTGAGCAGTTCGGGACGCTGAATACCCTCTATCCGGGCCGTATTGATTTAGGGCTTGGCCGCGCGCCGGGCAGCGACCAGCCGACCATGCGCGCCCTGCGTCGCCATATGAGCGGCGATATCGATAACTTCCCGCGCGATGTGGCGGAGCTGGTGGACTGGTTTGACGCGCGGGATCCGAACCCGCACGTGCGTCCTGTGCCGGGGTACGGGGAAAAGATCCCGGTATGGCTGTTAGGCTCAAGTCTGTACAGCGCGCAGCTCGCCGCCCAGTTGGGGCTGCCGTTTGCGTTTGCCTCGCATTTCGCACCGGATATGCTGCATCAGGCGCTGCATCTCTACCGCACGCACTTCAAACCGTCCGAGCGTCTGGAGAAACCGTACGCGATGGTGTGTATCAATATCATTGCCGCCGACAGCAACCGCGACGCGGAATTCCTGTTCACCTCCATGCAGCAGGCGTTTGTGAAGCTGCGTCGCGGTGAGACGGGCCAGCTGCCGCCGCCGGTAGAGAATATGCATCAGCTATGGTCGGCCTCCGAGCAGTATGGCGTGCAGCAGGCTCTGAGTATGTCGCTGGTAGGTGATAAGGCGAAAGTGCGTCACGGGCTGGAGTCGGTGCTGCGTGAAACCCAGGCGGATGAGATTATGGTTAACGGCCAGATTTTCGATCACCAGGCGCGTCTGCATTCGTTTGATTTGGCAATGCAGGTGAAAGAGGAGTTGGTGGGGTAGTTTTTTGCTTTGCCCGGTGGCGCTTCGCTTACCGGGCCTACATTCTTTTCTCCCTCTCCCTGCGGCAGAGGGCCGGGGTGAGGGGTTCAGACCGCACGTTTTACTGATACACAGGCAACAGATTAAAACTCGACAGCACGTGGACCACCGCGTTGCCGATACCAAATACCAGAATCAGCGCAATCATCGGCTTTCCGCCCCAGACGCGGAATTTCGGGCTGCCGAAGCGCTTACGTGATTTGCGCGCCAGCAGCGCCGGTACAATCGCCGCCCAGATGGTGGCCGCCAGTCCCGCATAGCCGATGGCGTACAGGAAACCGTTCGGCCACAGCAGGCCGCCCACAATCGGCGGCAGGAAGGTCAACAGCGCCGTTTTGAAGCGCCCCGTCGCAGAGTCATCAAAACCAAACAGATCCGCCAGGTAGTCAAACAGGCCCAGCGTCACGCCGAGGAATGAACTCGCCACCGCAAAGTTCGAGAAGACCACCAGAAGCAGATCCAGGCTGCGGCTGTTCAGCACGCCGCCCAGCGCCTGTACCAGCACATCAATGTTACCGCCCTTCTGCGCAATGCCGATAAATTCCGGACGCGGGATGTTACCCATCGTCCCCAGCAGCCAGATCACATACAGCGCCAGCGCCAGCAGCGTGCCGTAAACCAGGCATTTCACGATGGTGCGCGGATCCTTGCCGTAGTACTTCATCAGGCTCGGTACGTTACCGTGGTAGCCAAACGACGCCAGACAGAACGGCAGGGTCATCAGCAGGTACGGCGTATAAGAGGTGTTCGTTTCGGCAACGTTAAACAGCGTGGCCGGCGTGACGTGCCCCAGCAGGCTGCCGAAGGTAAGAAAGAAGGTGATGACCTTTGCGCCCAGCACGATTGCCGTCATGCGGCTGACCGCTTTGGTGCTCATCCAGACGATAAACGCCACGCCCAGCGCGAAGCAGAGACCCGCCAGACGCGCCGGAACGTTCAGCGACATCTCTGAGAAGGTGTGATGCAGAATCGACCCGCTCGCTGAAATGTACGCGTAGGTCAGGATATAGAGTACAAACGCGATGGACAGCCCGTTCACCAGGTTCCAGCCTTTGCCCAACAGATCCCGGGTGAGGGTGTCGAAGCTGGAGCCAATGCGATAGTTCAGGTTTGCTTCAAGGATCATCAGCCCGGAATGGAGCATGCAGAACCAGGTGAAAACCAGCGCCGCCAGCGACCAGAAGAACCACGCACCGGACATGACCACAGGCAGGGAAAACATCCCGGCACCAATGATGGTTCCGCCGATGATCACCACGCCGCCAAGCAGCGAAGGTGACGTTTGGGTGGTGGTTAGTGTTGCCATGCGGCCTTATCTCCAGTGAAAAATGTGGTTCTGCATTTTAATGTGCTGCACTGTACCAGTACAAGAGTACAAAAGGAATAAAAAAAGCCCCGATAGCGACTATCGGGGCTGTATATTTTACTTTACGTCAGAAGCGAAAGGCTTACGCGTCACCGAAACGACGACGGCTGGCACCTTCTTCACGGCGTGGACCACGGTTTTCGCGGCGCTCGCCGGAGAAACGACGGCCTTCACCACCGCGACCTTCGCTGCGACCGCCTTCACGACGCTCGCCACCGAAACCGCGACCACCGCCACGACGTTCGCCGCCACGGTCAGGACGTGGCTGTGCATCGCCCAGCAGCTGCATGTTCATCGGCTTGTTCAGGATGCGGGTGCGAGTAAAGTGTTGCAGTACTTCGCCCGGCATGCCTTTTGGCAGCTCGATGGTGGAGTGGGAACCGAACAGCTTGATGTTACCAATGTAACGGCTGCTGATGTCGCCTTCGTTAGCGATCGCGCCAACGATGTGACGAACTTCAACACCATCATCACGGCCCACTTCAATGCGATACAGTTCCATTTCGCCAGCGTCACGACGCTCGCGACGTGGACGGTCTTCACCACCACGCTCTGGACGGTCACCGCGTGGACCACGGTCGTTACGGTCGCCACGACGTTCGAAACGATCGTCACGGTCACGGAACTCACGCTTAGGACGCATCGGCGCATCAGGTGGCACGATCAGGCTACGTTCGCCCTGCGCCATTTTCAGCAGTGCTGCGGCCAGGGTTTCCATGTCCAGCTCTTCGCCTTCAGCGACAGGCTGGATCTGGGACAGCAGTGCACGGTACTGATCCAGATCGCTGCTTTCCAGCTGCTGCTGTACTTTCGCGGCGAATTTTTCCAGACGGCGTTTGCCCAGCAGTTCTGCGTTTGGCAGCTCAGCTTCTGGAATGGTCAGCTTCATGGTGCGTTCAATGTTACGCAGCAGACGACGCTCGCGGTTCTCAACGAACAGCAGCGCACGGCCCGCACGCCCCGCACGACCGGTACGGCCGATACGGTGAACGTAAGACTCGGAGTCCATTGGGATATCGTAGTTTACAACCAGGCTGATACGCTCAACGTCCAGGCCACGTGCTGCCACGTCGGTTGCAATCAGGATATCCAGACGACCGTCTTTCAGACGCTCCAGAGTCTGCTCACGCAGGGCCTGGTTCATGTCGCCGTTCAGCGCTGCGCTGTTGTAGCCGCTACGCTCCAGGGCTTCAGCCACTTCCAGGGTCGCGTTTTTGGTACGAACGAAGATAATCGCCGCATCAAAATCTTCCGCTTCCAGGAAACGCACCAGCGCTTCGTTTTTGCGCATGCCGTATACAGACCAGTAGCTCTGGCTGATGTCCGGGCGAGTGGTCACGCTGGACTGAATGCGCACTTCCTGCGGCTCTTTCATGAAGCGGCGGGTAATGCGACGGATCGCTTCTGGCATAGTTGCAGAGAACAGAGCGGTCTGATGACCTTCCGGGATCTGCGCCATGATGGTTTCTACGTCTTCGATGAAGCCCATACGCAGCATTTCATCGGCTTCGTCCAGTACCAGGCCGCTCAGTTTAGAGAGATCCAGGGTACCGCGCTTCAGGTGATCCAGCAGACGGCCCGGCGTACCGACAACAATCTGTGGACCCTGGCGCAGGGCGCGTAACTGCACGTCATAACGCTGGCCGCCGTACAGGGCTACCACGTTTACGCCGCGCATATGTTTAGAGAATTCCGTCATGGCTTCAGCAACCTGAACAGCCAGTTCACGGGTTGGAGCCAGGACGAGGATCTGCGGCGCGCGCAGGTCCGGATCAATGTTGTTCAGCAGCGGCAGCGAGAATGCTGCGGTTTTACCGCTACCAGTCTGGGCCATGCCCAGCACGTCACGACCAGAAAGCAGGTGTGGGATACACTCAGCCTGGATCGGAGATGGTTTTTCGTAACCCAGATCGTTAAGGGCTTCAAGGATAGGAGCCTTCAGGCCCAGATCTGCAAAAGTGGTTTCGAATTCAGCCATGTAGTACAAGTGCCTCGATATTAATGGCGGCCAGTCTACTTAGCTCATCGTGAAAATGATTAGCAATTTTCATTGAAAAGTGTGAACCGGCTCAAATTAGGTGTATTGACGAACAACAACGCCCTCACCAGTGAAGGTGATGGCAATCAAAAGATTACGGGCTGATGTTTATGTCGTCAGCTATTGCTGGTCCGATTCTGCCAGGTCGTCTTGCTCCTGGCCCAAGAGCGATAATTCCAACAATGCATAACGGTGCTCAACGAAGTTATGTACGTTGTTAGCAACCGCTAATTTGAACAGTGCCGTAGCGCTGTCCATATCCCCCAGACTTAGGTAGTACTTACCTAAATAGAAGTTGGTTTCACTGAGATGCTCAGCGAGCGAGGTGTTATCCGTTGCGTCCGCCTTGAGGCGTTCCATCAGCGTTGCTTCGCTAATGTTGCCCAGGTAGAACTCGACAATGTTCCATCCCCACTGTTCCTTGTCCGATTTCTCGAAGCGCTGTTTCAGTGCTTCTTTGGCCTGCTTCTCATCAAGCTTCTGCTCAACGATGTAAAGCCACAGGCTGCGGAAAGGATCATTAGGATCGTCTTGATAAAACGCCAGCAGATCATCTTGCGCTAACTTATCACGTCCGCCGTAATACAATGCGATACCGCGATTCAAGTGCGCGTAGTTGTAAGTTGGATCAAGCTCAAGTACAGAATCAAACGCTTCATAGGCAGCATCAAAATTGCCTGCCTGCGTTAAATAAATGCCTAAGTAATTGAATACTTCAGGCATATCAGGTCGAATCGCCAGCGCTTGTGAAAAATCATTTCGCGCCAGTGCCCTCAGACCGAGACTATCATACAACACTCCGCGCTCATATAAAAGCTGTGCGCGTTCGTCATCGGTTAAAGCCCGACTGGCAAGTATTTGTTCCATGCGTGCCAGAATGACTTCCTGCTGCAAAGTCGGTTGCAATGGCACTGCGAGGACTTCGCTCTTACGCCAGGCAGAGTTGCTGCATCCTGCCAGCGTTAAAGCTGTCGCAACGAAACACCAGCGCAAAAAAGGCTTCATTTCCCACTCCCGAAGACAACTATTGGATGAACGTCCTGTCCCCCGGCGGCTTAACAAGGCGTCCTGCCTGATAATAAGCCCTCCGCCTGCGCGGAGGGCAAATGGCAACCTTACTCGCCTTGCTGTTCAGCAGCCGGAGCTTCCGGCGCCGCAGCAGGCTGAGACTGCTCGGTTGCTTCTTTAATGCTCAGACGGATACGGCCCTGGCGGTCAACTTCCAGAACTTTCACCGGTACTTCCTGACCCATTTGCAGGTAATCGGTCACTTTCTCAACGCGCTTGTCAGCGATCTGAGAGATGTGTACCAGACCTTCTTTACCGCCACCGATGGCAACGAATGCGCCAAAGTCAACGATACGGGTCACTTTACCATTGTAGATACGGCCCACTTCGATTTCTGCCGTGATCTCTTCGATACGACGGATAGCGTATTTCGCTTTCTCGCCGTCGGTTGCTGCGATCTTCACAGTACCGTCATCTTCGATTTCGATGGTGGTGCCCGTCTCTTCGGTCAGTGCACGGATAACGGAACCGCCCTTACCGATAACATCTTTGATCTTGTCTGGATTGATCTTGATGGTGTGAATACGCGGAGCGAATTCAGAGATATCACCGCGTGGCGCGTTGATAGCCTGTTCCATCACGCCCAGGATGTGCAGACGCGCACCTTTAGCCTGGTTCAGAGCAACCTGCATGATCTCTTTGGTGATACCTTCAATTTTGATATCCATCTGCAAGGCAGAGATACCGTCGCGGGAACCCGCCACTTTGAAGTCCATATCACCCAGGTGGTCTTCATCACCCAGAATGTCAGACAGAACAACGTAGTTGTCGCCTTCTTTCACCAGACCCATTGCGATACCCGCAACGGCGGCTTTAATTGGCACGCCTGCATCCATCAGCGCCAGAGAAGCACCACACACGGAAGCCATGGAAGAAGAACCGTTGGATTCAGTGATTTCAGACACCACACGTACGGTGTACGGGAATTTGTCTGCTTCTGGCATCACTGCCAGCACGCCGCGCTTCGCCAGACGACCGTGACCAATTTCACGACGCTTCGGTGAGCCAACCATACCGGTTTCGCCCACAGAGTACGGAGGGAAGTTGTAGTGGAACAGGAAGCTGTCAGTGCGCTCGCCCATCAGTTCGTCGATGATCTGTGCGTCACGTGCAGTACCCAGGGTCGCGGTTACCAGCGCCTGCGTTTCACCACGGGTGAACAGCGCAGAACCGTGAGTACGTGGCAGTACGCCAGTACGCACGTCCAGACCACGGATCATGTCTTTTTCACGGCCATCAATACGCGGCTCGCCTGCCAGTACGCGGCTACGAACAACGTTTTTCTCGATGGCATGCAGGATTTCACCAATTTCGTTAGCGTCCAGCGTTTCGTCTTCGGCAACCAGGGTCGCGGTTACTTCAGATTTGATCACATCAACCTGAGCATAGCGCTCCTGTTTGTCGGTGATGCGGTATGCGTCGCTCAGACGAGATTCTGCCAGTGCAGCAACGCGTGCGTTCAGCGCGTCGTTGGCCGCTTCTGGCTGCCAGTCCCAACGTGGTTTACCGGCTTCTTTCACCAGGTCGTTGATGTTCTGGATAACAACCTGCTGCTGGTCGTGGCCGAAGACCACAGCGCCCAGCATCTGGTCTTCGCTCAGCAGTTCAGCTTCGGATTCAACCATCAGCACCGCGGCTTCAGTACCGGCGACAACCAGGTCCAGCTTACTCTCTTTCAGCTCTTCCTGAGTTGGGTTCAGCACGTACTGATCATTGATGTAACCCACGCGCGCAGCACCGATTGGACCATTGAATGGAATACCAGACAGTGACAGGGCAGCAGACGCACCGATCATCGCAACGATGTCCGGGTTAACCTGCGGGTTAACGGAAACAACGGTTGCGATAACCTGCACTTCGTTCACGAAGCCTTCCGGGAACAGCGGACGAACCGGGCGGTCAATCAGACGCGCGATCAGGGTTTCGCCTTCGCTTGGACGGCCTTCACGACGGAAGAAGCCACCTGGGATTTTACCGGCAGCGTAGGTACGCTCCTGGTAGTTAACGGTCAGTGGGAAGAAGTCCTGACCTGGTTTAGCTTTTTTCTGGCCAACTACGGTAACGAATACAGCAGTGTCATCCATGCTTACCATAACGGCAGCAGTAGCCTGACGCGCCATCATGCCGGTTTCCAGCGTGACGGTATGCTGACCATACTGGAATTTACGAACGATCGGATTCAGCAAAGTTCTGTCCTTTCTTAAATGTTTGAAAGCACACCTCAGGTGTGCTGACGATTTAACCCGACCTTCTTCGCATCCTCGCGACTAATGACAACCGACACCCCCATGGGTGAAGCCTCTCATTAGCCGCGCGAACCTCTGCAATGAAGATCATTTATAGCAACAATACAATAGTTTCCATTGAATTGCTGCCGTCTGGTTGAAAAAAGGGGCCATCAGGCCCCCTTTTCTGAAACTCGCAAGAATTAGCGACGCAGACCCAGACGCTCGATCAGCGCGGTGTAGCGTGCAACATCTTTACGCTTCAGGTAGTCGAGCAGTTTACGACGCTGAGAAACCATACGCAGCAGACCACGACGGCTGTGGTGATCTTTTTTGTGCTCTGCAAAGTGACCTTGCAGGTGGTTAATCTGTGCAGTCAGCAGTGCAACCTGAACTTCGGTAGAACCGCTGTCGTTAGTACCACGACCAAACTCAGAAACGATTTTAGCTTTAGCTTCAACGCTTAGAGACATTTTCAAACTCCAAAGTATAAAGAATGTAAGGATGCCGATCTCTAATTCAGCTATCCCATGTACGCCCCGCAGATTGTTAAACAATTTACCAGGCGTTAAGCGGCGATATTCTACTCGTCTCCCCTGCTTATCGCAAGGTAAGGCGTTATCACCGTCACGCTTCGACCGGATATTCGACGACCAGACGACGCGGCGCCACACGCCCTTCGCCGTCCATTTCGCCCATACCGATGAATTTCCCTTCGTCACCTTCCGTCACGCGTACCAGGCCCTCAAGCGGTGCCCCCGTTGTGCGAACCGGGTTTCCGTTCTTAAAGTAAACGGACGATGTTAAAGGAAGATTAACAACCGGGAAGTCCACTGCCGGACTGTCCATTGGCATCAGCAGCGGGTCCAGCAGATCGGCCGGCGCAACGCCCTGCGCTTGCGCCTGCTCAATCAGGGCGTGCAGATGCTCAAGCGTCACCATGCGTTCGACCGGATATTTGCTGACCGCCAGACGACGCAGATAAATCACATGCGCGCCGCAGCCCAGCTTTTCACCGAGGTCATCAATGATGGTGCGGATATAGGTCCCTTTCGAACAGTGTACTTCCAGCTCGAGTTCATCACCTTCGTGACGAATGAACAGCAGCTCATACACTGTAATCGGACGAGCTTCGCGCGGAACCTCAATGCCCTGACGTGCATATTCGTAGAGCTTTTTGCCCTGATATTTCAGCGCCGAATACATCGACGGCACCTGTAGCGTATCACCACGGAAGCTGTCCAGCGCCGCATCAAGTTGCTCTGCGCTGAAGGTCACCGGGCGCTCTTCCACCACCTGGCCATCTGCATCGGAGGTATCCGTACGCTGGCCCAGTTTGGCAATCACGCGGTAGCGCTTATCGGAATCCAGCAGGTACTGGGAAAACTTTGTCGCTTCCCCCAGGCAGATCGGCAGCATGCCGGTTGCCAGCGGATCCAGCGCGCCAGTGTGCCCTGCTCGGTTGGCGTTATAAATACGCTTCACTTTTTGCAGCACGTCGTTGCTGGATGCGCCCTGTGGTTTATCCAGCAAGAGCACGCCATGCACGTCACGACCGCGACGACGAGGACGACTCATCAGTCCTCCTTGCTGTCGTCCGCCGGGTTAACACGACGCTCATCGTCATGTTTCACCACGCTGGTCACCAGGTTGGACATACGCATACCTTCAACCAGCGAGTTGTCGTAGAAGAAGGTCAGCTCTGGCACGATACGCAGGCGCATCGCTTTGCCAAGCAGAGAGCGAATGAAACCAGAGGCTTCCTGCAACGCTTTAATGCCGTTCTTCACAGCGTCTTCATCCTGATCATTCAGGAAAGTTACAAACACTTTGGCGTACGCCAGGTCGCGGGACATTTCCACGCCAGACACGGTGGTCATCATACCCACGCGTGGATCTTTGATTTCACGTTGCAGAATGAGAGCGATCTCTTTCTGCATCTCCTGCGCGACGCGCTGTGGGCGACCAAATTCTTTCGCCATAATAAATTCTCCAGACAAAAAAGGGGCTTAAGCCCCTTTTTAAAATTACTGCCGGGTGGCGCTTCGCTTACCCGGCCTACGCTAATTAATCTTCAGTTGACGAAGATTACGCGATGGTACGCTGAATTTCGATGATCTCGAACACTTCGATCATATCGCCAACGCGAACGTCGTTGTAGTTCTTCACGCCGATACCACATTCCATGCCGTTACGAACTTCGTTAACGTCATCTTTGAAGCGGCGCAGGGATTCCAGCTCACCTTCGTAGATAACCACGTTGTCGCGCAGTACGCGGATTGGGTTGTGACGCTTAATGGTCCCTTCGGTAACCATACAGCCCGCGATCGCACCGAATTTCGGTGATTTGAACACGTCACGTACTTCAGCCAGACCGATGATCTGCTGTTTCAGCTCAGGAGACAGCATGCCGCTCATCGCTGCTTTCACTTCGTCAATCAGGTTATAGATGACGGAGTAGTAACGCAGATCCAGGCTTTCAGCATCAATCACTTTACGCGCAGATGCGTCAGCACGAACGTTGAAGCCAACCAGGATCGCGTTTGACGCTGCTGCCAGAGTTGCGTCGGTTTCGGTGATACCACCTACGCCAGAACCGATGATCTTCACTTTCACTTCGTCGGTAGACAGTTTCAGCAAGGAGTCGGAGATCGCTTCCACAGAACCCTGAACGTCCGCTTTCAGAACAACGTTCACTTCGTGAACTTCGCCTTCGGTCATGTTGGCGAACATATTCTCGAGTTTAGATTTCTGCTGACGAGCCAGCTTCACTTCACGGAATTTACCCTGACGATACAGAGCGACTTCACGCGCTTTCTTCTCGTCACGTACGACGGTTACTTCGTCACCGGCAGCCGGAACACCGGACAGCCCCAGGATTTCCACTGGAATGGACGGACCCGCTTCCAGCACTTCCTGACCCAGTTCGTTACGCATCGCGCGAACGCGACCGTATTCGAAACCACACAGAACGATGTCGCCCTTGTGCAGAGTACCTTCGCGAACCAGAACGGTTGCAACCGGACCACGACCTTTATCCAGGAAGGATTCGATTACCGCGCCGCTCGCCATACCTTTACGAACCGCTTTCAGCTCCAGAACTTCAGCCTGAAGCAGGATAGCGTTCAGCAGGTCGTCGATACCGGTACCTGCTTTTGCAGATACAGGGATGAACTGTGCTTCACCGCCCCACTCTTCCGGCATAACGCCGTACTGGGACAGTTCGTTCTTCACGCGATCCATATCAGCTTCTGGCTTATCGATTTTGTTGACTGCAACAACCAGAGGCACCTGCGCCGCTTTCGCGTGCTGGATAGCTTCAATGGTCTGTGGCATCACGCCATCGTCGGCAGCAACAACCAGAACAACGATATCCGTTGCCTGAGCACCACGAGCACGCATTGAGGTAAACGCTGCGTGGCCTGGGGTATCCAGGAAGGTGATCATGCCGTTTTCGGTTTCTACGTGGTAAGCACCGATGTGCTGGGTAATACCACCCGCTTCGCCGGAGGCAACCTTAGTAGAACGGATGTAGTCAAGCAGAGAGGTTTTACCGTGGTCAACGTGACCCATGATGGTCACAACCGGTGCGCGCGGTTCAGCCGCTGCGCCCGTATCACGGTCGCTCATTACTGCTTCTTCCAGCTCGTTTTCACGACGCAGGATAACTTTGTGGCCCATCTCTTCGGCAACCAGCTGTGCGGTTTCCTGGTCGATGACCTGGTTAATGGTGGCCATTGCGCCCAGTTTCATCATCGCTTTGATGACCTGAGAGCCTTTCACCGCCATTTTGTTAGCCAGTTCGCCAACGGTGATAGTTTCGCCGATCACAACGTCACGGTTAACGGCCTGAGCAGGCTTCTGGAAGCCCTGCTGGAGAGCGGAACCTTTACGCTTGCCGCCTTTACCGCCGCGAACCGCTGCACGCGCTTCTTCACGGTCAGCTTTTGATTCAGCGTGTTTGTTACCTTTTTTCGCAGGACGCGCAGCTTTTGCACTGCGAGTACGACCACGACCACCTTCTACTTCGCGGTCGTTGTCGTCTTCTGCCTGACGCGCATGCTGAGACGTGGTGACGTGATAATCGCTGGTATCTTCAGTTGGTTCAGCGGTATTCACACCATTCTTCTCGTTTTCTTCTGCCATGCGACGCGCTTCTTCGGCGACGCGGCGAGCTTCTTCTTCAAGCTTGCGGCGGGCTTCTTCTTCCGCTTTACGCTTCAGCTCGGCAGCTTCATTTTCACGGCGGGCTTTTTCAGCCTGGGCAGTTTTGGTCATTTCGTCGGTCTGTTGATTGCTCACTTTGTCTTTTTCCGCAGCGTCACGCTTCGCTTTTTCACCGGCGTCGCGTTTCGCTTTTTCTGCGGCCTCACGTTCAGCTTTTAATTCTGCTTCACGTTTGGCAGTGGCTTCTGCCTCACGCTGAGCTTGTTCTTCCGCTTCACGCTGTGCCTGCTCTTCCGCGGCAAGGCGTTCTGCCTCTTGCGGATCACGTTTTACAAAGGTGCGCGTCTTGCGGACTTCAATTTGTACCGACTTGCTTTTGCCACCGGTACCAGGGATGTTCAACGTGCTACGCGTTTTACGCTGTAGCGTTAACTTGTCAGGCGTAGAGCCGTGTTCACGGTTCAGGTGCGCTAACAAGGTTTGTTTTTCTTGCGCGGTCACCGAGTCATCAGCGGACTTCGGGATCCCTGCATCAGCAAATTGCTGTACCAGGCGGTCCACGGAGGTCTGAATCTCAGCAGCCAGCGATTTTACAGTTACATCAGTCATGCTGTTCCTTCCTGCTACAGTTTATTACGCTTCGTCGCCGAACCAGCAAATATTACGTGCGGCCATGATGAGTTCGCCGGCTTTCTCGTCGGTTAAACCTTCGATATCGGCCAGGTCATCAACGCCTTGCTCAGCGAGATCTTCCAGCGTACAAACACCACGGGCAGCCAGCTTGAACGCAATCGCACGATCAAGACCTTCCAGATTCAGCAGGTCATCAGCCGGCTTCTTATCGCCAAGGCTTTCTTCCTGAGCCAGCGCCAGGGTGGTCAGTGCGTTTTTAGCGCGTTCACGCAGGGCTTCAACGGTTGGTTCATCCAGACCGTCAATTTCCAGCAGCTCTTTCATTGGCACGTAGGCCAGTTCTTCCAGCGTAGAGAAACCTTCTTCAACCAGCACAGTGGCGAAGTCTTCGTCAATGTCCAGGTATTTGGTGAAGGTATCGATCGCCGCGTGGGCTTCAGCCTGATGCTTGGCCTGAAGGTCATCAACGGTCATCACGTTGAGTTCCCAGCCGCTCAGCTGTGACGCCAGACGTACGTTCTGACCGTTACGGCCAATTGCCTGCGCCAGGTTGCCCGCTTCTACAGCGATATCCATGGTGTGTTTGTCTTCGTCAACAACGATAGACGCCACATCAGCCGGTGCCATTGCGTTGATCACGAACTGCGCCGGGTTGTCGTCCCACAGAACGATATCAATGCGCTCGCCGCCCAGTTCGGTAGAAACCGCCTGAACACGTGCGCCACGCATACCGACGCAAGCACCGACCGGGTCGATACGCTTGTCGTTGGTTTTCACCGCAATTTTCGCACGGGAACCCGGATCGCGGGCCGCCGCTTTGATTTCGATAACTTCTTCGCCGATTTCCGGCACTTCGATACGGAACAGTTCAACCAGCATTTCTGGTTTAGAACGCGTCACGAACAGCTGTGCACCACGCGCTTCAGGACGTACGGCATACAGCACACCACGAATACGGTCGCCTGGGCGGAAGTTTTCACGCGGCAGCATGTCTTCACGCAGGATCACGGCTTCAGCGTTACCCGGCAGCCCTTCGGATTTGATCTCCAGAGAGATGTTGTCGCGGTTCACTTTCTTCACCACGCCAGTGATGATTTCGCCTTCCTGATCGCGGAACTGATCGACAACCAGCGCGCGCTCGGCTTCGCGAACTTTCTGCACGATAACCTGCTTCGCGGTCTGGGTGGTGATACGGTCGAAGGTAACAGATTCAATCTGATCTTCAACGTAGTCACCCACGTTCAGACTTTCGTCTTCAAAACGTGCCGCTTCCAGGGTGATCTCTTTGGTCGGTTGGGTCACTTCTTCAACGATTACCCAACGACGGAATGTATCGAAGTCACCGCTTTTACGATCGATTTCTACGCGAACATCGATCTCTTGTTCGTATTTTTTCTTGGTTGCTGTAGCCAGTGCACTTTCCAGCGCTTCGAAAATCTTCTCACGCGGCAGTGATTTCTCGTTGGAGACGGCTTCAACAACAGCCAAAATTTCTTTGTTCATCGCGGGCTTTTCACCTCAATCCAGACTGTTAAAAGTGGGGAACCAGGTTCGCCTTCTGGATATTACTCAGCGCGAACACTTCATCTTTGCCTTCGACTGTCACCGTGATCATTTCACCATCAACGGCTTTGATAATTCCCTGCCATTTACGGCGGTTCTGTACGGCCATACGCAGAACGAGAGCCACTTCTTCACCGGTAAAGCGCACGTAGTGCTCGGCCGTGAACATCGGACGATCGAGGCCAGGTGAGGAAACTTCCAGGTTGTACGCAACGGTAATCGGATCTTCAACATCAAGAACCGCACTCACCTGGTGGCTGACATCAGCACAATCATCAACATTGATGCCATCTTCACTATCAATATAGATGCGCAGTGTGGATGTACGGCCGCGAACGAATTCGATGCCGACCAGTTCGTAGCCCAGTGCTTCGACCGGCGCAGTAATCATCTCTGTTAATTTTTGCTCTAATGTGGACAAGCCCACCCCCAAGACATAAAAAAAGGGCGTAAAGCCCAGTTATTCTGTAGTCAGATAACAAAAAACCCCGATAAATCGGGGCTTTAGATAACTGAACCCTATAGCCACAACTGTGGCCTGGAGCACTCTCCGAAAGCATTTTTTCAAATCCAGCTACGAAGGCTCTAAGTCTTCACAGTATATTTGAAAAAGAACTTTATGGGAAAGTGGTTGCGGGGGCCGGATTTGAACCGACGACCTTCGGGTTATGAGCCCGACGAGCTACCAGGCTGCTCCACCCCGCGCCTGAAACGTGGCAAATTCTACGCGTTTTGGACAGAATTTGCAAATAATGCTGGGATTTGGTACCGAAGACGGGACGTAAAATCGGCATTCAGTATATTGATAGTTGACCCCACCTGTCAACCCAACTTCGGCCAGGGCAATAAAAGGGAAATTTTTACAAAAAACGCACACGTCTCTTTCGGTCGTCGATAAAAGATGATTAAATGAATACTCACTTATTTTGCATAAACATGCATCGAGAGCGAAAGCGGTCTCTAATCAGTCAATCAAGCAGGGTTTTATTATATGACGACGATTCTCAAGCATCTCCCGGTAGGACAACGTATTGGCATCGCTTTTTCTGGCGGCCTGGATACCAGCGCTGCACTGCTGTGGATGCGCCAGAAGGGAGCGGTTCCTTATGCATATACTGCGAACCTGGGTCAGCCGGACGAGGAAGATTATGACGCGATCCCTCGTCGTGCCATGGAATATGGCGCAGAGAACGCACGTCTGATCGACTGCCGTAAGCAGCTGGTCGCCGAAGGGATTGCCGCGATCCAGTGCGGTGCTTTCCATAACACTACCGGCGGCCTGACCTATTTCAATACCACCCCGCTGGGTCGTGCCGTCACCGGCACTATGCTGGTCGCCGCCATGAAAGAAGATGGCGTGAACATCTGGGGGGACGGTAGCACCTATAAAGGCAACGATATTGAACGTTTCTATCGTTATGGCCTGCTGACCAACGCCGAGTTGCAGATCTACAAACCGTGGCTGGATACCGACTTCATCGACGAGCTGGGTGGCCGTCATGAAATGTCTGAGTTTATGATTGCCTGCGGCTTTGACTACAAGATGTCGGTTGAGAAAGCCTACTCAACCGACTCCAACATGCTGGGTGCGACGCACGAAGCGAAAGACCTGGAATTCCTGAACTCCAGCGTAAAAATTGTTAACCCGATCATGGGCGTGAAGTTCTGGGATGAGAACGTGAAGATCCCGGCGGAAGAAGTGACCGTGCGTTTCGAACGTGGTCATCCGGTTGCCCTGAACGGTAAAACGTTCTCCGACGATGTTGAACTGATGCTGGAAGCAAACCGCATCGGCGGTCGTCACGGGCTGGGTATGAGCGATCAGATCGAAAACCGTATCATCGAAGCAAAAAGCCGCGGCATTTACGAAGCTCCAGGGATGGCGCTGCTGCACATCGCTTATGAGCGTCTGCTGACCGGTATTCACAACGAAGACACCATTGAGCAGTATCACGCTCATGGCCGTCAGCTGGGCAAACTGCTGTATCAGGGTCGCTGGTTTGATCCACAGGCGCTGATGCTGCGTGACGCCCTGCAACGTTGGGTGGCAAGCGCCATCACCGGCGAAGTGACCCTGGAACTGCGTCGCGGTAACGACTACTCCATCCTGAACACCGTGTCTGACAACCTGACCTATAAAGCAGAGCGTCTGACCATGGAGAAAGGTGAGTCAGTATTCTCTCCGGACGATCGTATTGGCCAGCTGACCATGCGTAACCTGGACATCACCGATACCCGTGAGAAGCTGTTCAACTATGTTGAGAATGGCCTGCTCTCCGCGAATTCCGGTAATGGTCTGCCGCAGGTTGAGAACCTGGAACACAGCGATAAGAAGTAATCGACAGCAAGACATGCAAAAGGCGCCCAATGGGCGCCTTTTTTGTGGTCTTCGTAGGCCCGGTAAGCGCAGCGCCACCGGGCAAAACGGCGGGTGGCGCTGCGCTTACCCGCCCTACAATAGATCGGAAACACAGAATATAAAGACGAAAAAAAAGACGTCTTGCGACGTCTTTCTTCTGGAATATTGGTACCGAGGATGGGACTCGAACCCACAAGCCCGTTAGGGCACTACCACCTCAAGGTAGCGTGTCTACCAATTCCACCACCTCGGTACGGAATACTTACTGCGGGATATCGCTGGTTGGCTTAGCCGGTGCAGCTGGCTGAGTTTGCTCAGTTTTTGCTGGCGCGCTCAGATTTTCCCACTCGCTTCCTTTACTGGTCTTGTTGCTGTTGATATTGCCCAGCACCAGGCTGATAATGAAGAACAGCGTAGCCAGAATCGCCGTCGTGCGGGTCATGAAGTTCGCAGAACCACTTGAACCGAACAGCGTACCGGAAGCGCCTGCTCCGAAGGAGGCTCCCATATCAGCGCCTTTACCTTGCTGTAGCATAATCAGCGCTACGAGAGCGATGGCTACAATAAGGAAAATAACTAAAAGAGCTTCGTACATAATCAACCTGTTCCTTGCGGATTTGCCGCATACCAATGCTTCGACCAATTAGCAGGATTTTGTTTCCCACTGAAGCGGGTGTGAATACTAACCAAAGCGAATCACCTTCGCAAGGGCATTTTCGAGGCATTGTATCAACTGCGGAAAAAAACAGCAAAAAGCCATTAATTGTTTAAAACAAAGGCGGCAAACGCCGCCTTTTTAAACACTTATTCTGAAAGATTATGCAGCTTTGACTGCATCCGCAATGCGGTGCGCAAATTCAGTCACCTGCGCTTCGTCTTCGCCTTCCACCATCACGCGGATCAGCGGCTCGGTACCCGACTTACGCAGCAGGACGCGCCCACGGCTGCCAAGCGTCGCTTCCACCTCTGCCATCACCGCTTTCACGTTATCATTTTCCAGCGGGTCACCTTTACCCGCGGTGAAACGCACGTTGACCAGGATCTGCGGGAACATTTTCATGCCGCTGCACAGATCGTGCAGGCTCATATGGTTACGCGCCATCGCGGCAACAACCTGAAGCGCCGCCACAATGCCGTCACCGGTGGTGGTTTTATCGAGCAGGATCACGTGGCCGGAGTTTTCCGCGCCAATACGCCAGCCTTTCTCCTGGAGTTTTTCCAGCACGTAGCGGTCACCCACTTTCGCACGAACAAACGGGATGCCCAGCTGTTTCAGCGCCAGCTCCAGACCCATATTGCTCATCAAAGTGCCCACCGCGCCACCGCGCAGTTGCCCCTGACGCAGGCCTTCACGCGCAATGATGTAGAGGATCTGATCGCCATCGACCTTGTTACCTTCGTGATCAACCATGATCACACGGTCACCATCGCCATCCAGGGCAATACCCAGATCGGCCTTTTCAGCCAGGACACGCGCTTGCAAGGCACGCACGTCTGTCGCGCCAACTTCTTCGTTGATGTTCAGACCGTCCGGCTCGCAGCCGATAGTGATCACTTTCGCACCCAGCTCGCGGAACACATTCGGCGCAATGTGGTAAGTCGCACCGTTTGCACAGTCCACCACAATTTTGAGGTGTGCCAGGCTCAGTTCATTCGGGAAAGTGCCTTTGCAGAATTCAATGTAGCGGCCTGCGGCATCGACAATACGGTTGGCTTTACCCAGCTCAGCGGAGTCAACACAGGTGATCTCTTTTTCCATTTCCGCTTCAATCGCCTCTTCCACGTCATCCGGCAGTTTAGTGCCGTCGATGGAGAAGAATTTGATACCGTTGTCATAGAACGGGTTATGGGAAGCGGAAATGACGATGCCCGCTTCCGCACGGAAGGTACGGGTCAGATAGGCAACAGCAGGAGTTGGCATTGGCCCCGTAAAGGAAGCAGAAAGCCCCGCCGCCGCCAGCCCGGCTTCCAGCGCGGATTCCAGCATATAACCCGAAATACGGGTATCTTTACCAATAATGATCTTACGGGAGCCATGACGCGCCAGCACTTTCCCCGCTGCCCAGCCCAGCTTCAGGACAAAGTCAGGGGTAATTGGCGCATCGCCTACGCGCCCACGGATGCCATCGGTACCAAAATATTTACGATTACTCATAGCGTTTGTTTTCCTTCGCTGCCAGTGTGGCTTCCACCACACGCATGGCTTCTACTGTTTTTTTTACGTCATGGACGCGAATGATGTGTGCACCTTGCATCGCGGCAATCACCGCGCAGGCCAGACTGCCGCTCAGACGTTCGCTCGGCCCGACATTCAACAACTGACCAATCATCGATTTTCTCGACATTCCCACCAGCAGTGGCAGGCCGAACTGATGAAACTCTGATAAGCGCGCAAGCAACGCGTAATTGTGTGAGAGATTTTTACCGAAACCGAAGCCCGGGTCGAGCAGCAATTTCTCTTTTGCGATACCCGCACGTTCACAGCGTTCGATATGCTCAATAAAGAAGCGGGTGACGTCGGCAAACACGTCTTCATATTTTGGCGCCTCCTGCATTGTCTTAGGCTGGCCCTGCATATGCATCAGACACACCGGTAGCCCGGTTTCTGCGGCGGCTTCAATCGCGCCCGGCTCGGTCAGCGAGCGGATATCATTGATAATGTGAGCGCCCACTCTCGCCACTTCACGGATCACTTCGGGTTTGGAGGTATCAACAGAGATCCACACTTCAAAGCGCCGGGCGATAGCCTCCACCACCGGCACCACGCGCGCCAGCTCTTCTTCCACCGAAACCTCCGCCGCGCCAGGCCGCGTTGACTCCCCTCCAACGTCAATGATGGTGGCACCCGCGTTAATCATTAAATTCGCGTGTTTAACCGCGTCGATAAGCGAATTATGCGTGCCGCCGTCAGAGAAGGAATCAGGCGTGACATTCAGGATCCCCATCACATGGGGATGTGAAAGGTCGAGATGCGAGTCCTGGGCGAATAGTTTCATGGTGAAGTCCCTGGGATTAATGTGGTTAAACAGATAAGAAAAACCCCGGAGCAAGCTCCAGGGTTTGAGATACAGACAAACGCTTCAACAGCAGTGACTTACTTGTCGCCTAACTGCTCTGACATGGTGTTGCCCGGGTTTGGCGTACGCGGTTCATCGACCGGACGCGGCGCACGCGGGGTGCCATTGTTGTCAGAATTGTTAGACGCGCCTGGGTCTTCCCAGCCTGCCGGCGGACGCACTTCGCGGCGCGCCATCAGGTCGTCAATCTGTGGTGCATCGATGGTCTCATATTTCATGAGCGCATCTTTCATCGAATGCAGGATGTCCATATTGTCGTTCAGGATCTGACGGGCGCGAGCGTAGTTACGTTCAATCAGCGCTTTCACTTCCTGGTCGATGATACGTGCCGTTTCATCGGACATATGTTTCGCTTTTGCCACGGAGCGGCCCAGGAACACCTCGCCCTCTTCCTCTGCATACAGCAGCGGACCGAGTTTATCGGAGAAGCCCCACTGAGTCACCATGTTACGCGCCAGGTTTGTCGCCACTTTAATATCGTTCGACGCACCGGTGGAAACATGTTCCGCACCGTAGATAATCTCTTCAGCCAGACGACCGCCGTACAGGGTTGAAATCTGGCTTTCCAGCTTCTGACGGCTGGCGCTGATCGCGTCGCCTTCAGGCAGGAAGAAGGTCACACCCAGCGCACGACCGCGTGGAATGATCGTCACCTTGTGTACCGGATCGTGTTCCGGCACCAGACGACCGATAATCGCGTGGCCCGCTTCGTGATATGCCGTGGACTCTTTCTGCGCTTCCGTCATCACCATGGAGCGACGTTCCGCACCCATCATGATTTTGTCTTTCGCTTTCTCAAATTCCACCATGGACACCACGCGCTTGTTACCGCGAGCGGCAAACAGGGCTGCTTCGTTGACCAGGTTAGCCAGATCCGCACCGGAGAAGCCTGGAGTACCACGCGCGATGATTGCCGCGTCGATATCTGGCGCCAGCGGTACGCGACGCATATGCACTTTCAGAATCTGTTCACGACCGCGAACATCCGGCAGACCGACCACAACCTGGCGGTCGAAACGGCCTGGACGCAGCAGCGCAGGGTCAAGTACGTCCGGACGGTTAGTTGCCGCGATAACGATGATACCTTCGTTACCTTCGAAGCCGTCCATCTCAACCAGCATCTGGTTCAGCGTCTGCTCACGTTCATCGTGACCACCACCCAGGCCTGCGCCACGCTGGCGGCCTACGGCGTCGATTTCATCGATGAAGATGATGCACGGTGCTGCCTTCTTAGCCTGCTCGAACATGTCACGCACACGAGATGCACCGACACCCACGAACATTTCAACGAAGTCAGAACCTGAAATAGTAAAGAACGGCACCTTCGCTTCACCCGCGATGGCTTTTGCCAGCAGGGTTTTACCGGTACCCGGAGGGCCGACCATCAGGACGCCTTTCGGGATCTTACCGCCCAGTTTCTGGAAACGGCTCGGCTCGCGTAGGTATTCAACCAGTTCACCCACCTCTTCTTTTGCTTCGTCACAACCTGCTACGTCAGCAAACGTAGTCTTGATCTGGTCTTCCGTCAGCATACGCGCCTTGCTCTTACCGAACGACATGGCACCTTTGCCACCACCGCCCTGCATCTGGCGCATAAAGAAGATCCAGACGCCGATAAGAAGCAGCATCGGGAACCAGGAAATGAAGATAGAAGCCAGCAGGCTTGGTTCTTCCGGCGGCTCGCCTACCACTTTGACGTTTTTGGTCAGAAGGTTATCAAGCAGCTTAGGATCGTTCACCGGGATGTAAGTCGTGTAACGGTTACTATCTTTCTTGGTAACGTTGATCTCACGTCCGTTGATACGCGCTTCGCGAACCTGGTCCTGATTGACCTCTTGCAGGAAGGTAGAATAATCCACCTTGCGGCCATTCGACTCGCTGGGCCCAAAGCTCTGGAATACTGACATCAGCACAACGGCAATGACCAGCCAGAGTATTAGGTTTTTCGCCATGTCACTCAAGGGATTAACCTCATATTACAACTGTGTTAAAAACAGCGTCAGGATACTCTATATCCAGTTTCATTCAAACTTTCGTCTGAAATCTCCCGGTTATCATTTTCGCCCGGTCGCTACAATATACACTTCACGGGAACGGGCCCGGGAAGAGTCCGGCTTACGAACTTTAACCTTCGCAAACAGGGAGCGAATTTCCTTAAGATACTCCTCGAAACCTTCGCCCTGAAACACCTTCACAACAAAACTACCACCAGGCGCTAGTACATCACGACACATTTCTAACGCTAGTTCCACCAGATACATGGCGCGGGGGATATCCACCGCCGGTGTTCCACACATATTTGGCGCCATATCCGACATGACAACCTGGACCTTACTGTCACCTACACGATCAAGTAATGCTTTAAGCACTAATTCATCACGAAAGTCGCCCTGAAGGAAGTCGACACCGACGATGGGATCCATTGGTAAAAGATCGCATGCGATGATTCGGCCCGTTCCGCCGATCTGCGTAACCGCATACTGGGACCACCCGCCAGGTGCCGCACCGAGGTCGACCACCGTCATTCCCGGTTTAAAAAGTTTGTCACTTTGCTGTATTTCATCAAGTTTAAACCAGGCGCGGGAACGCAACCCCTTTTTCTGCGCCTGTTGAACATATTTATCGCTAAAGTGTTCCTGAAGCCAGCGGCTGGAGCTGGCAGAACGCTTTTTACCTGTCATTTAACATTTCCGTCCTGGTTCATCGTTGCTTGCCTGTGACGTAAATTTCTACGCAGCTATTTGGCGATATTAGGGAGATGGCGGTAGAATGAACCGTTTTCAATCCCAACGTAAGCAAAAATATACGATGAATCTGAGTACTAAACAAAAACAGCACCTTAAAGGTCTGGCACATCCGCTCAAGCCTGTAGTGATGCTTGGCAACAATGGTTTGACCGAAGGGGTGCTTGCCGAGATTGAACAAGCGCTGGAACACCACGAGCTGATCAAGGTGAAAATCGCCTCTGAAGACAGAGACACAAAAAACCTGATCGTGGAAGCCATCGTGCGCGAAACCGGCGCCTGTAATGTACAGGTCATCGGTAAAACGCTGGTGCTCTATCGCCCATCTAAAGAGCGCAAAATCTCGCTGCCACGTTAAGGATATCCTGAATCGAACACATTTTCTGTGTGAAACGAGGGATTTCTTTCAGCAGGCGAGCAAAATGCCATGCTCCTTGAGTTGATAAAAGGCCGCTATGCGGCCTTTTTCTTTTCTTTACAATGTATCAACATCTTAGTAGAGAAGCGAATTACAGATATTCAACCTTAATAATTTCGTATTCTACTTCACCACCAGGGGTGCGGATGGTGACCACATCGTCCTGCTCTTTGCCAATCAGGCCACGAGCAATTGGCGAGTTCACCGAAATCAGGTTCTGTTTGAAGTCCGCTTCATCATCACCCACGATGCGATAGGTCTGCTCTTCGTCGTTGTCCAGATTCAGGACGCTGACGGTAGAACCGAAGATAACACGGCCATTATTTGGCATTTTGGTGATATCAATAACCTGCGCGTTAGACAGTTTCGCCTCGATATCTTTAATGCGCCCCTCACAGAAACCCTGCTGCTCACGCGCCGCGTGGTATTCAGCATTCTCTTTCAGGTCGCCATGCTCACGCGCTTCCGCGATAGCGGCGATGATTTCAGGGCGACGCACGGATTTCAGAAAATCCAGCTCTTCGCGCAGTTTTTCGGCACCACGTAAGGTCATCGGAATAGCTTGCATTTGTTATACCTCTTAAACATTCCTGTTGGGAGCAGTGTTCCCTGCTCCAGCCCACCTGAACAGGCCAGAAGCAAAAAGAAAACCGACCCGGGAGCAACGCCCCAGGTCAGCAGCAATTTTTCAATTTGATACGCATTTTACCGCGAAGTTCACTATGGGTCATCGTTTACTTTACAGTGCCATGCACCGTAGTATGACGGTTTGTTTTCGGGTTGTTAGCGCGAGATTATGCGATTTTCCAGTTTTATCATCGGATTGACTACCAGTATAACGTTCACCGTTCAGGCCGCGAATGTTGATGAGTACATTAATCAACTGCCCGCCGGCGCGAACCTTGCCCTGATGGTGCAGAAGGTTGGCGCGCAGGCTCCCGAGATTGACTATCACAGTCAACAGATGGCGCTGCCTGCCAGTACCCAGAAGGTGATCACCGCCCTCGCCGCTCTGCTCCAGCTCGGGCCTGACTTCCGTTTTACTACCACCCTTGAAACCAGAGGTAACGTTGAGGGTGGCGAACTGAAAGGCGATCTTATCGCCCGTTTTGGTGGCGATCCCACCTTTAAGCGCCAGGATGTCCGCAACATGGTGGCGGTACTGAAAAAATCCGGCGTAACAAAAATTGATGGCAACGTGCTGATCGACACCTCCATTTTCGCCAGCCACGATAAAGCGCCTGGCTGGCCATGGAACGACATGACGCAGTGTTTTAGCGCCCCGCCAGCCGCCGCCATCGTTGACCGTAACTGCTTCTCCGTATCGCTTTACAGCGCGCCAAAACCAAATGACTTAGCGTTTATCCGCGTGGCGTCTTACTACCCGGTCACGATGTTCAGCCAGGTGCGGACGCTGGCGAAAGGCTCCCCGGAGGCACAGTATTGCGAGCTGGACGTGGTACCGGGCGATCTCAACCGCTATACGCTCACCGGCTGCCTGACCCAGCGGGCCGATCCACTCCCGCTGGCCTTTGCCATTCAGGATGGCGCAGGTTATGCCGGTGCCATTTTTAAAGATGAACTGAAGCAGGCGGGCATAACCTACACCGGAACGCTGCTGCGCCAGACGCAGGTGAATGAGCCAGGCACGGTGATTGCCAGCAAACAGTCCGCGCCACTGCATGATTTGCTTAAGATTATGCTGAAAAAGTCGGATAACATGATTGCCGACACGGTATTCCGCATGATCGGGCACGCGCGCTTTGGTGTGCCGGGCACCTGGCGGGCCGGTTCTGATGCCGTACGTCAGATCCTGCGCCAGCAGGCGGGTATCGATCTGGGCAATACGATCGCCGTTGATGGTTCCGGTTTATCGCGTCATAACCTGATCTCGCCGGCCACCATGATGCAGGTGTTGCAGTACATTGCTCAGCATGACGCTGAGCTAAACTTTATTACGATGCTGCCGCTTGCCGGACACGACGGCTCTCTTCAGTACCGCGCGGGCCTTCACGCTGCGGGCGTGGATGGCAAAGTTTCAGCCAAAACGGGTTCCCTGCAAGGCGTTTACAACCTTGCCGGTTTCATCACGACCGCCAGCGGACAACGCATGGCATTTGTGCAGTATCTTTCCGGCTATGCCGTCGAACCGGCTGACCAGCGCAATCGCCGTATTCCACTGGTACGTTTCGAAAGCAGGCTCTATAAGGACATCTACCAGAATAACTAGCGATGAAACTACTGATAGTTGAAGACGATCTGTTATTGCAGGAAGGGTTAGCGCTGGCGCTGGGCAATGAGGGCTACGCCCTGGATTGTGCCGCCACGGCCGCTGAAGCAGATGCCCTGATCCAGAGCGGTGAATACAGCCTGGTGATCCTGGATTTGGGACTGCCGGATAAAGACGGCGCGACGCTGCTCTGCCAGTGGCGTCGTCGCGGAGTGGAGAATCCCGTATTGATTCTCACCGCCCGCGATGCCATTGAAGACAGAATTAACGGGCTTGATTCTGGCGCTGACGATTATCTGGTAAAACCCTTCGCCCTTGCCGAGCTACAGGCTCGCGTACGGGCGTTGATCCGCCGCTATCAGGGCCACAGCGACAACCTGCTGACGGACGGGGATATTACCCTCAATCTGCAAACTCAGCAGGTGCTGCGCCAGTCTCAGCCTGTGGAAGTGACCCCAAAAGAGTTCGCTCTGCTGACGCGCCTGATCATGCGCAGCGGGCAGACCGTGCACCGTGAAACGCTGCAACAGGACATCTACTCCTGGCAGGACGATCCAGGATCAAACACGCTTGAAGTTCATATTCATAATCTGCGCCGCAAGCTCGGTAAAGATCGCATCAAAACCGTACGCGGCGTGGGTTACCGTCTGGAGAGCCAGAAATGAACAGTATGCGCCGGCGATTAATGGTGTTGCTGGCGGTTATTCTGCTATTTTTTCAACTCATTAGCGTAGTCTGGCTGTGGCATGAGAGCCGCGAGCAGATCGGTTTTCTGGTGAACGAAACGTTGTCCGCTAAAGCACGCAACAACCATGTCGAAAAAGAGATCCGCGAAGCCATTGCCTCCCTGCTGGTCCCTTCACTGGTGATGGTCGGTTTTACCCTGCTCTTCTCATTCTGGGCAGTCACATGGATCACCCGACCACTCAACAAACTTCGCGCCAGCCTTGCGAACCGTTCGGCGGATAATCTGACTCCCCTGCCGATGTATTCTGATATGGAAGAGATAGGCGCAGTAACCACGTCCCTCAACCAACTCCTCGCCCGGCTGGACCACACTATTCAACAGGAACGCCTGTTTACCGCCGATGCGGCACACGAGTTACGTACGCCGCTGGCGGGGATTAGGCTCCATCTGGAACTGATGGCTCAGTCCGGTTCCCCGCAGGCCACGCCACTGATAAACCGGATCGATCAGCTGATGCACACGGTGGAACAGCTGCTGATGCTGGCGCGTGCCGGACAGGCGATGGCCAGCGGCCATTACGATACCGTGAACTGGACTGAGTCGATCATTGCTCCGCTTAGCCTGGAGCATGAAGCCAAAGAGCATACGGTAATATGGCCGGCCCACAGCACGCTGACGGTACAGGGGGACGCCGTCCTGTTACGTCTGATGCTAAGGAACCTTCTGGAGAATGCCGCCCGTTACAGCCCGGCAGGCACAACCATTGAAGTGGCATTAACAGCGACGGAGGGGGGTACCCGGGTGAGCGTTACCGATCAGGGGCCGGGTATTGATGAGGCGCACCGCCAGTCGATCACCGAACCTTTCCGACGTCTCGACCAGCGCTACGGCGGCAGCGGCCTTGGGCTGAGCATCGTACAGCGTATCGTACAGCTCCATCATGGTCATTTAACGCTGGAGAACGGCGCTGAGGGCGGCCTCATCGCCAGCTGTTGGTTACCGACGAAAATAGGATAAAAAAAAGCCCCGTTAAGGGGCTTTATACAGGGGTTAGTGCTTGTAGATGAACTCGACGCCTTCTTCGTCGTCTTCATCCCAGTCATCGTCCCAGTCTTCATCATCTTCTTCCGCTTCCAGCTCTTCGAGCTGCTGGCGGTGGTAGTCATCCCACATGAATTCGACTTTTTCAGGCTGTTTCGCCTCTTCTGCCTGAACAACCGGATTCTCGATGATAAAGGTCATCACATCCCAGCAGAGATCTTTCACGCCAACCTGGCTGGCGGCAGAGATCAGATAGTACTTATCTTCCCAACCCATCGCTTCGGCAATCGCTTTAGCTTTCGCTTCAGCTTCCGCTTTGTCCATCAGGTCGATCTTGTTGAATACCAGCCAGCGCGGTTTTTGCGCCAGTTTTTCACTGTATTTCTCCAGCTCGCCGATAATGATACGAGCGTTTTCAACCGGATCGGAACCGTCGATTGGATCGATGTCGATGAGGTGCAACAGTACGCGGCAACGCTCAAGGTGCTTCAGGAAGCGAATACCCAGACCGGCGCCTTCTGCTGCCCCTTCAATCAGACCCGGGATGTCAGCGACCACGAAGCTCTTCTCGTTATCCATACGGACAACGCCCAGGCTCGGTACCAGCGTCGTAAACGGATAATCTGCCACTTTTGGTTTCGCCGCAGAGACCGCACGGATAAACGTCGATTTACCGGCGTTTGGCATGCCCAGCATCCCCACATCCGCCAGCAGCATCAGTTCCAGTTGCAGGTCGCGCTTATCACCTGGGGTACCCATGGTTTTCTGACGCGGGGTACGGTTAACGGACGATTTGAAACGGCTGTTACCCAGACCGTGCCAGCCGCCTTTGGCCACCATCAGGCGCTGACCGTGTTTGGTCATATCACCCATGGTTTCGCCCGTACCCTGATCGATGATACGCGTACCCACCGGCACTTTGATCGTCACGTCTTTACCGCGTTTACCGGTACAGTCGCGGCTCTGGCCGTTCTGGCCACGCTCGGCGCGGAAAGATTTTTCGAAACGGTAGTCGATCAGCGTGTTGAGGTTTTCATCCGCCTCCAGCCACACGTCGCCACCGTCCCCACCGTCACCGCCGTCAGGACCGCCACGAGGAATATATTTTTCACGGCGGAAGCTTACACAACCGTTACCGCCATCACCTGCCACGACCAGGATCGTCGCTTCATCAACAAACTTCATTTTACTCTCCGTAACTCATTCGCCTGAGCGGGGGACTATTACAACCGCTTCATTTTTGCGCCAACGCCCCCAGAGACGATGACCAATGGCGGAATACATCGCGCCCGCAACCACGACAAACGCACCGAGATAACCCAACAGGTTGAGCATCGGCTTGACGAAGACATCGGGCCAGGCCATTGATAACAAATCTGAAAATAACAGCGTAAACAGCGGGGTAAGCGTGATTAAGGCGCTCACCTGTGCTGCCTGCCAGCGCGCCATGGCTTCAGCCAGCGCGCCATAACCGACCAGCGTATTCAGCCCACAAAAAATGAGGCACGCCAGTTGCCAGTCGCTGAGCTGGGTAATTACACCCGGCTTCGCTAAAGGCAATAATGCCAGTGTACACAAAGTGTACAGCAAAAAGAGGATCTGCTGTGAGGCAAGACGGCGCAATAACACCTTTTGCGCGACGCCATAACTCACCCAGACCGTTGCTGCGCCCACCCCAAAAATGACACCCCAGGTGTAATCCGTCAGGCGGGTAAAAATCTCAATCAGGCTGGTGTTAAAGAACATCACCAGCCCGCAAAGCAGCATACTTGCCCCGATGATCTGCGTGCCGCGCATCTTCTCCTTGAGGATGAATACGCTGGCGACCATCATGCCGACCGGTGAAAGCTGACCAATCACCTGCGACGCTGTAGGGCTAAGATATTGCAGGGAAGAGCTGAACAGAATGAAGTTACCGAACAGACCGCCCGTCGCGATAGCCAGTAACACCAGCCAACGCGGTTTTCGAAAGATGCGCAGCGGTGGCAGCTTACCTTTGACGGCCAGAATGGCGCCCAGGCCTATGCTTGCCATCAGGAAGCGATAAAACACCACCGTCGGTGGCTCCATGACTTCCAGTACCTGCTTCATTGCAATTGGCAGCGCACCCCAGCACATTGCGGTAGTGAGCGCCAAAAGAATACCAATGCCGGCCTGCTGCTTCATGCCCGTTTTCCCTACAGAAAATTTTCCGGGTTTCCAATGTAAAAAGCCCCGCAACACGTTGCGGGGCTTTAATCCGTTACCGGACCGAGAAAACCTTACTCAGCAACGATGCTGATGTATTTACGGTTGTTCGGGCCTTTAACTTCAAATTTCACTTTACCGTCTGCTTTAGCAAACAGAGTGTGGTCACGACCGCAACCTACGTTGGTACCCGCGTGGAACTTGGTGCCACGCTGACGAACGATGATGCTACCCGCCAGAACGGATTCGCCACCGAAACGCTTAACGCCCAGGCGTTTAGCTTCTGAATCGCGACCGTTACGTGTGGAGCCGCCAGCCTTTTTATGTGCCATTTAAATCTCTCCTCAGGTCTTAGGCGCTGATGCCAGTAATTTTCACATCAGTGAACCACTGACGGTGGCCCTGCTGCTTACGATAGTGTTTACGACGACGAAACTTAACGATTTTAACTTTCTCGCCACGACCGTGAGCAACAACTTCAGCTTTGATAACGCCGCCATCAACGAAAGGAACGCCGATTTTGACTTCTTCACCGTTTGCGATCATCAGAACTTCAGCGAACTCAACAGATTCGCCAGTTGCGATGTCCAGCTTTTCCAGGCGAACGGTCTGACCTTCGCTTACTCGGTGTTGTTTACCACCACTTTGGAAAACCGCGTACATATAAACTCCGCTTCCGCGCACATCCTCGTATGATTCAGAGTGCGCTATAAATATTCACAATAGGGCGCGAATATTACGCAAAATGCGAGCCTTTGACAAGTGCTACCATCAATACATGAAGAAAAAAAACACAACACGTACGGTAACGTTTATCTGAGCCGTTTTTTCAGTACAATCAGCAATACTATTTATAAACCGAAACCCTTTGTGTACCCATCTCGTGTGGGATAAACAGGATAAAAAGCCCGGCTTTTGCGATGAATTTAGAAAAAATCAATGAGTTAACCGCGCAAGATATGGCGGGTGTGAATGCAGCAATCCTGGAGCAACTCAACTCTGACGTTCAGCTGATCAATCAGTTGGGCTATTACATCGTCAGCGGCGGTGGTAAACGTATTCGTCCGATGATTGCCATTCTGGCCGCACGCGCGGTTGGCTATCAGGGAAATGCCCATGTCACGATCGCGGCGCTGATCGAATTTATCCACACCGCCACCCTGCTTCACGACGATGTTGTGGATGAATCAGACATGCGTCGTGGCAAAGCCACCGCCAACGCCGCGTTTGGTAATGCGGCAAGCGTTCTGGTAGGCGATTTTATCTATACCCGAGCCTTCCAGATGATGACCAGCCTTGGCTCGCTGAAGGTGCTGGAAGTGATGTCAGAAGCCGTGAACGTTATCGCTGAAGGTGAAGTCCTACAGCTGATGAACGTCAACGACCCGGACATCACCGAAGAAAACTATATGCGGGTGATTTACAGCAAGACCGCACGTCTGTTCGAAGCCGCCGCGCAGTGCTCTGGCATTCTGGCTGGCTGTAGCGAAGCGGAGGAAAAAGGCCTTCAGGACTATGGCCGTTACCTCGGCACCGCGTTCCAGTTGATTGATGATTTGCTGGACTACAGCGCGGATGGCGAAACGCTCGGTAAAAACGTCGGCGATGACCTGAACGAAGGCAAGCCAACGCTGCCGCTGCTCCACGCGATGCGCAATGGTACACCAGAGCAGGCGAAAATGATCCGGGAGGCTATCGAACAGGGAAATGGACGCCATCTTCTGGAACCGGTACTGGAAACAATGGCAATCTGCGGCTCCCTGGAATGGACGCGTCAGCGCGCTGAAGAAGAAGCGGACAAAGCCATCGCCGCTATTCAGGTCATTCCCGACAGCCCATGGCGTGATGCGCTAATCGGCCTCGCGCACATCGCCGTCCAGCGCGACCGTTAATCCCTCATCATCTCCCTGCCCCTACGCAGGGAGACTCCAGTACGCTCCAGTAAATTACATTTACGCGTAAGCCCATCGGGTTACAGGCCGTATGTATAAAGCCGTGCCTTATTCTGAATATTGCTTCTCGTAACATGAACTTTTTAGAACAGATGTTCGAAGTGAGTATAGTAATGCTGTCTTTTCACACGAAACGACGTGGACGATAACGAACACAAGGACAGCATTATGGATACAAAATTCATCGACTGGCATTCTGCTGACATTATTGCGGCACTGCGTAAAAAAGGAACTTCGCTGGCTGCCGAATCACGTCGTCATGGGCTGAGCTCGTCGACGCTGGCAAACGCCCTGACCCGCCCATGGCCGAAGGGGGAACTGATTATCGCGACGGCGCTGGATACGCATCCGTGGGTGATATGGCCGTCACGCTACCACGATCCCATCACCCATGAATTTATCGACAGAACGCGCATGATGCGCCAGAGCAAAACGAAGAAAGCGCATCAGGACTGATGCACCAGAATTGACAAGAACAGCAATCCCCCGGCCTGTTCTGGCAGGGGGGTGCCGGAATGATTACTCGCCCTTCACACGCTCGATATTTGCACCCAGCGCGCGCAGTTTATCCTCAATACGCTCGTAACCACGATCGATGTGGTAGATACGATCGACAACGGTAGTCCCTTCCGCAATACAACCTGCCAGTACGAGGCTCGCAGATGCGCGCAGATCGGTCGCCATCACCTGCGCACCGGACAGTTTTTCAACGCCGTGGCAAATTACCGTGTTGCTTTCAATCTCAGCATGCGCACCCATACGGATCAGTTCCGGTACGTGCATGAAACGGTTTTCGAAGATGGTTTCCGTGATGAAGCCCGTGCCTTCGGCCACCAGGTTCAACAGCGTGAACTGTGCCTGCATATCCGTCGGGAATGCCGGATGTGGCGCAGTACGCACGTTAACGGCTTTAGGACGCTGCCCGTGCATATCCAGGCTGATCCAGTCTTCACCGATTTCAATGTCCGCACCCGCATCGCGCAGCTTCGCCAGCACCGCATCCAGGGTATCCGGCTGGGCGTTACGGCAGACAATCTTACCGCCAGAAATGGCCGCGGCCACCAGGAAAGTGCCGGTTTCGATACGGTCTGGCAGTACGCGATACACACCGCCACCCAGACGTTCAACGCCTTCGATGGTGATACGGTCTGTGCCCTGCCCGCTGATCTTCGCTCCCAGCGCGACCAGGAAGTTCGCGGTATCCACGATCTCCGGCTCACGGGCGGCGTTTTCGATGATGGTAGTGCCTTCTGCCAGCGTAGCAGCCGACATGATGGTGACCGTTGCGCCCACGCTCACTTTGTCCATGACAATGTGCGCGCCTTTCAGACGACCATTGACGGATGCTTTAACGTAACCCTCTTCCAGCTTGATCTCCGCGCCGAGTTTTTCCAGCCCGAAGATATGCAGGTCAACGGGACGCGCGCCGATAGCGCATCCGCCCGGCAGTGAAACCTGTCCCTGACCGAAGCGCGCCACCAGCGGACCAAGCGCCCAGATGGACGCACGCATGGTTTTCACCAGCTCATACGGCGCTGAGAAGTTGTTCACGTTGCTGGCATCGATCCAGACGGAACCGTTACGCTCCACTTTGGTGCCCAACTGGCCGAGCAACTTCATGGTCGTGTCGATATCTTTTAGCTTCGGTACGTTCTGGATCTCTACCGGCTCATCTGCGAGCAGCGCAGCGAAAAGAATGGGCAGCGCGGCGTTTTTAGCGCCAGAAATTGTGACTTCGCCCTGGAGACGCGTAGGTCCCTGTACACGAAATTTATCCATCGTTTGCTCTCTTATAAATTCAACCGTGCTGCGGGCGTTTCGCCCTCAGCTCAAAAACCGTTTAGTTTGCGATCGCGTGCCCACTCCTGTGGGGTGAACGCTTTAATCGACAGGGCGTGGATGCGGTTATCCGCAATGTATTCCATCAGCGGCGCGTACACAGCCTGCTGTTTCTTCACGCGACTCATTCCGTCGAACATCTCACCCACAGCAATAACCTGGAAGTGACTGCCATCGCCAGAGACGTGGGCTTCCTGAAGGGAGAGTGCATTCATCAGCACAGTCTGGATTTCATTATTTTCCATGGGGTCTACATCATCTGATAGTGAAAACAAGCTCAACATCTTAGAGCAAAGTGGCGCGGTCTTAAACAAGCAAAAAGCCCCGACGCGTAAACTGTCGGGGCTTTCAGAAGTAACGTACTGAAAAAATTAGCGAGGTAATACGTCTTCGGGCAAATTGTAAAGCTGTGCAAGGGTAATCACGTTATCGCTTACCCCCGTCAGGGTGACGCTACTCCCCTGCTTTTTGCCCGTGGCCACCAGGTGCGCCAGCAGGGCGATACCGGCGGTATCTACCCGCGTGACGCCATGGAGATCAATCAGCGTCACGCCCTGCATCGCGTTATGGCGAGCGTCCCACAGCGGGTTAAGCAGATCCTGATCCAGCTCTCCCGTCAGCGTCAACGTCTCGCCGTCACGCGCCCAGCTAAGCTGCTGTGACATTACTTCTTCTCGTCCAGGGTAATTTTCTGACGAGAGATGGACTGAAGCTGAGCCGTCAGGCCATCAATGCCTTTAGTGCGCAGCAGATCGCTCCACTCGTTCTGTTTAGTGGTGATCATGCTGACGCCTTCAGCGATCATGTCGTACGCCTGCCAGTTTCCGGTCTGACTGTTTTTACGCCACTGGAAGTCCAGACGAACCGGTGGACGACCGTTTGGATCGATAATCGTCACGCGAATAGGAATGATAGTGGCATCGCCCAGCGGTTGTTCAGGGGCAATCTGATAGGTCTGCCCGTGATACATCGCCAGCGCCTGGCCGTAAGCCTGTTTCAGGTATTCACGGAACGCCGCAAAGTAAGCCTCGCGCTGCGCCGGGGTCGCGTCTTTGTAGTAACGGCCCAGCACCAGTGCGCCCGCGTACTTGATCTGCACATACGGCAGCAGCTCCTGATCCACCACATCACGTAGATAATCAGGGTTAGAACGGATTTTTGGCTGTTCGTTTTTAAGACGGTCGAAGGTTTTCTTCGCGGCCTCATTCATCAGTTTGTACGGGTTACTCTGATCCGCAGCGTGCGCCGCGGTAAGAGGGGCAATGACCAGCATGGCAACCATTAACAGTCGTTTAAACATGAATAACTTCTCCTGAAATTAATTCGTCGCGCCTGGCGTCGGTTCGACGTTGGTGTGGTCTTCACTCTGCGCAGGGGCATCGTCAGACTTTTTATCATCCCCTTTACTGTTGTAAAGGAACTGACCAATCATATCTTCCAGCACCATCGCTGACTTGGTATCCTGGATTACGCTACCGTCTTTAAGGATAGTCGTTCCCAGCTCAGGATCTTCAAAACCAACGTTAAGGGCCAGATATTGCTCCCCCAGCAGGCCAGAGGTGCGGATAGAAAGCGAGCTGGTGTCCGGAATGTGGTTATAGCGCTCTTCGATATCCATCGCGACGCGCGGCAGATAGGTTTTCTCATCAAGCGTAATGTCGGCGACACGTCCGATAACGACGCCACCAATACGCACCGGTGAGCGCGCTTTCAGGCCGCCGATGTTATCGAAAGTCGCGTAGATACGGTACGTCGGCTCGGCGCGAACAGAGGTGATGTCCGCCGCTCGCAGGCAGATGAACAGCGCGGCCAGCAGCGCCAGAAGCAGAAACACGCCAACCCAAATTTCATTTTTTCTCGTTTGCATGAACTCAATTCCCAAACATCAGTGCGGTGAGCACAAAATCCAGACCTAAAACGGCCAGCGACGAATGTACGACAGTACGCGTCGTTGCACGGCTAATGCCCGCCGACGTCGGAATGGCATCGTAACCATTAAACAACGCAATCCAGGTAACCGTCACAGCGAAAACCACGCTCTTGATCAGACAGTTCACCAGATCCATCCGCAGATCGATGGCGTCCTGCATGGCAGACCAGAAGAATCCGGCATCAATGCCTTTCCAGTTAACGCCAACCAGCGCGCCTCCCCAGATACCTACCGCCACAAAGAGGATAGTCAGTAACGGCAAGGAGATAACCCCGGCCCAGAAGCGCGGCGAGATCACCCGGCGCAGCGGATCGACTGCCATCATCTCCATACTGGAGAGCTGCTCGGTGGCGCGCATCAGGCCAATTTCCGCCGTCAACGCTGACCCGGCACGCCCGGCGAACAGCAGCGCGGCAACCACCGGCCCGAGTTCACGCAGCAGCGAGAGCGCCACCAGCATGCCAAGGCTGGTTTCCGCGCTGTAGGTTGTCAGTACCAGATACCCCTGCAACCCCAGCACCATGCCAATAAACAAACCCGACACGATGATGATAAGCATCGACAGCACGCCGACGTTATAAAGCTGCCGCACCAGTAACGGCGCATGCTTGCGGAACTCCGGTTTGCCGACCAGCGCGTTGAACAACATTAATCCGGCACGCCCGAACGTACTGATGGTTTTTAGGCCACGGTGTCCAAGACCCGCCAACGCATTTAACAGCATGAGTGGCTTAACTCCCTATTCCCAGTAAATCGTCATGATAGTCGCCCGCCGGATAGCGGAAAGGCACCGGCCCATCTGCGATACCGTCCAGGAACTGCCGCACGCGCGGATCGCCATTCTCCTGCAACGCCTGCGCGCTGCCGTGGGCGACGATCTTTTTGTCAGCCACAATATAGGCGTAATCAGCGATACTCAGCACTTCCGGCACGTCGTGGGAAACCACCACGCAGGTGACGCCAAGGGCGCTGTTCAGCTCCGAAATTAACTTCACCAGCACGCCCATGGTGATGGGGTCCTGCCCGACGAACGGTTCATCGAACATGATTAAATCGGGTTCCAGGGCAATAGCACGCGCCAGCGCGGCGCGGCGCGCCATCCCACCCGAGAGTTCGGACGGCATGAGTTTCGCAGCCCCCCGCAGCCCCACGGCTTCAAGCTTCATCATCACCGTGCTGTGCAACAGCGCAGGAGGAAGATGGGTGTGCTCACGCAGCGGATAGGCCACGTTGTCAAAAACGTTCATATCGGTGAATAGCGCCCCCGACTGAAAGAGCATGCTCATCCTTTTGCGAACCGTGTAGAGGCGCGAGCGAGACATCGCCGGGACGTTTTCGCTGTCGAAGAGAATTTCGCCGCTGTCAGGGGGGATTTGCCCGCCGATAAGACGCAGCAACGTGGTTTTACCGATCCCTGACGGCCCCATGATGGCGGTGATTTTACCGCGCGGCACGGTCAGCGAAATATCATCAAATATTAACCGGTTGCCGCGAGAAAAACTGACGCCCCGGACATCGACTATATTCGCCATCGTTTGGCTCATTTATGGTTCCTTACTTACCTTGCTTCACGGCTGGCATGAAGCGTAAATCAGCCCTAAACCCCGCATTTTTACAGAATATTCACTATTGGGGTTAGCGAAAGCTGGCATTTGTTTTACTTTTCCGGCGCATAAAGTCAAAATTAGGAATTCGTCACGTCTCAGACTTCATCTGGCGCTAAAATTCGTGCGCAGTGGACCAGCGAGTATACCTGAAGAAAGGACTTTTGATGCTTTTAGCAACAGCACTGTTAATAATTGGTTTACTGTTGGTGGTCTACAGTGCTGACCGTTTGGTCTTTGCCGCATCCATTCTCTGTCGACTCATTGGCATGCCGCCCATCATTATCGGCATGACGGTGGTCAGTGTAGGCACATCGCTTCCTGAAATCATCGTTTCTGTTTCAGCCTCGTTGCATGGCCAGGTTGACCTCGCTATCGGCACCGCGATTGGCTCTAACATCGTCAATATCTTGCTGATTTTAGGCTTAGCCGCATTACTGCATCCATTTCGCGTACATTCCGATGTTTTGCGTCGTGAATTGCCGCTAATGTTAGTCGTCAGTCTGCTGGCGGGCTATGTGCTTTATGACGGGGTGCTGAGCGTCGGTGACGGTATATTCCTGCTCGCCCTGGCCGTGATCTGGTTGCTTTACAGCGTGAAGATCGCACGTCTGGCGGAAAAACAGGGTAACGATAGCCTCACGCGTGAGCACCTCGCCGAGCTGCCCCGGGAAGGGACCTTACCCGTCGCCCTGCTGTGGCTGGGCGTCGCGCTGATTATCATGCCAATGGCCACGCGGATGGTGGTCGATAACGCGACGGTGCTGGCGAACGCGTTTGCGATGAGCGAACTGACAATCGGTCTGACGGTCATCGCTATCGGCACCAGCCTGCCAGAGCTGGCTACCGCCATCGCCGGGGCGCGTAAAGGGGAAGATGATATCGCCATCGGCAATATCATTGGCTCGAATATTTTCAATATCGCGATCGTGACGGGGCTGCCGGCATTAATCTCACCGGGGCCGTTTAACCCTATGGTCTTCACGCGCGATTACGGTGTAATGCTGCTGGTCAGCGTAATTTTCGCCCTGCTCTGCTGGCGGCGAAAAGAGCAGATCGGCAAAGGCGCAGGCGCGCTGCTGACGGGTGGATTTATCGTATGGCTGGCGATGCTGTACTGGCTTTCGCCACTTCTCTCTGGGTAAACGGAAACGCATTATGTCGCAAATAGAATTGCAGCCGGGTTTTGACTTTCAGAAAGCAGGCAAAGACGTTCTGGAGATTGAACGTGAAGGTCTGGCGCAGTTAGATCAGTACATTAATCAGGATTTTAGTCTGGCCTGTGAGAAGATGTTCTACTGCGCCGGTAAAGTCGTGGTGATGGGGATGGGCAAATCCGGCCATATCGGGCGCAAAATGGCGGCGACCTTTGCCAGTACCGGCACGTCGTCATTCTTCGTTCATCCCGGAGAAGCCGCGCACGGTGACCTCGGCATGGTTACGCCGCAGGACGTGGTTATTGCGCTGTCCAACTCCGGGGAATCGAATGAAATCCTGGCGTTGATCCCGGTGCTGAAGCGTCTGCACGTACCGCTGATTTGCATGACCAGCCGCCCGGAAAGCAGCATGGCGCGCGCGGCGGATATTCACCTGTGCGTGAAGGTGCCTAAAGAAGCCTGCCCGCTGGGGCTGGCGCCGACCTCCAGCACAACCGCCGCGCTGGTGATGGGCGATGCCCTTGCCGTTGCGCTGCTGGAAGCCCGCGGTTTTACGCCAGAAGATTTCGCCCTGTCTCACCCCGGCGGCGCGCTCGGGCGCAAACTGCTGCTGCGGGTTAACGATATTATGCACACCGGGGATGAGATCCCGCACGTCAGCAAAGAGGCCTCTTTGCGCGACGCGTTACTGGAGATCACCCGTAAAAACCTGGGCATGACGGTTATCTGCGACGATCTGATGAAGATTCAGGGCATTTTCACCGACGGCGACCTGCGCCGGGTATTCGATATGGGTGTGGATGTCCGAACGCTGGGCATCGCTGATGTAATGACACCAGGAGGGATCCGCGTCCGTCCGGGTACGCTGGCGGTAGATGTACTGAACCTGATGCAGTCCCGTCATATTACCTCAGTGATGGTTGCCGATGGCGACCAACTGCTGGGTGTGGTACATATGCATGATCTGCTGCGCGCTGGCGTAGTGTAATGAAGGATAAGACAATGAGTAATGCGGGTGCATCCCTTGCAACCTGTTATGGCCCGGTGAGCGCCCACATGATGTCAAAGGCGGAAAATATCCGCCTGCTGATCCTCGATGTGGATGGTGTGCTCTCCGACGGTCTGATTTATATGGGCAATAACGGCGAAGAGCTGAAAGCCTTTAACGTTCGCGACGGTTACGGTATCCGCTGTGCGCTCACGTCCGGTATTGAAGTTGCAATCATCACCGGGCGGAAAGCTAAACTGGTAGAAGATCGGTGTGAAACGCTGGGCATTACGCATCTCTATCAGGGACAGTCTGATAAGATGGTAGCCTTCCGGGATTTGCTGGGAAAACTGGCCATTGCGCCAGAGAATGTGGCATACGTCGGGGATGATTTGATCGACTGGCCAGTCATGGCGGAGGTGGGTCTGAGCATCGCCGTGGCTGACGCGCACCCGCTGCTGATCCCGCGTGCTGATTACGTTACCCATATTCACGGTGGCCGTGGCGCCGTCCGTGAAGTCTGCGATCTGCTTCTGCTGGCGCAGGGCAAGCTTGATGAGGCGAAAGGGCAATCGATATGAGTAAAACCAGACGTTGGGTTATCATTCTGCTTGCGCTTGTCGCCCTGGTACTGATTGGCGTAAATCTCGCTGACCGCGATGATACGCAAGCGGAAGTGGTTAACACGAGCGACCCGACCTATAAAAGCGATCACAGCGACACCGTGGTCTATAGCCCGGAAGGTGCGCTGAACTATCGCCTCGTTGCTCAGCATGTAGAATATTTTTCAGATGACGGCACCTCGTGGTTTACCCAGCCGGTCCTGACCACCTTTGATACGGACAAAGTGCCGACGTGGTCAATCAAGTCTGACCGGGCAAAACTGACAAATGACCGTATGCTTTACCTGTATGGTCACGTTGAAGTCAACGCCCTGACCGCTGACGCGCAACTGCGAAAAATTACGACGGATAACGCCCAGATCAACCTGGTCACCCAGGATGTCACGTCGCAGGATTTAGTCACCCTGTATGGCACAACATTTAATTCCAGCGGTTTAAGAATGCGCGGGAACTTACGCAGCAAAAACGCCGAGCTGATTGAAAAGGTTAGAACCTCCTATGAAATTCAAAACAAACAAACTCAGCCTTAAAGTTGTTATCGCCAGCGCGCTGCTGGCGGCCAGTCTTCCCGCGCTTGCTGTGACTGGCGACACCGAACAGCCGATTCATATTGAATCCGATACCCAGTCTCTGGATATGCAGGGTAACGTCGTCACCTTTACCGGCAACGTCGTTGTGACCCAGGGCACCATCAAAATCAACGCCGACAAAGTGGTCGTTACCCGTCCGGGCGGCGAGCAGGGGAAAGAGATTATCGATGGTTATGGCAACCCGGCCACCTTCTACCAGATGCAGGACAACGGCAAGCCGGTGAAAGGCCATGCCTCGCATATGCACTATGAACTGGCGAAGGATCTGGTCATCCTGACCGGTAATGCTTACCTGGAACAGCTGGACAGCAATATCAAAGGCGACAAGATCACTTATCTGGTGAAAGAGCAGAAAATGCAGGCCTCCAGCGAAAAAGGCAAACGCGTCACGACCGTGCTTGTGCCTTCGCAGTTGCAGGACAAGAACAACGGTCAGGCTCCGGCAAAGAAAAAGAGTAACTAATTCGTTATGGCAACTTTAACTGCAAAAAACCTCGCGAAAGCGTATAAGGGCCGCCGCGTCGTCGAAGATGTCAGTCTGACCGTCAACTCCGGCGAAATCGTGGGTTTGCTTGGCCCTAACGGCGCGGGTAAAACTACGACCTTCTACATGGTAGTGGGCATCGTCCCACGTGACGCCGGCAACATCATTATCGATGATGAAGATATCAGCCTGCTGCCGCTGCATGCCCGCGCGCGTCGTGGCATCGGCTATCTGCCGCAGGAAGCGTCTATCTTCCGCCGCTTAAGCGTGTTCGACAACCTGATGGCCGTGCTCCAGATCCGTGACGATCTGACCAGCGAGCAGCGCACTGACCGTGCGAACGAGCTGATGGAAGAGTTTCATATTGAACATCTTCGCGACAGCCTCGGTCAGGCGCTGTCCGGTGGTGAACGCCGCCGCGTTGAGATTGCGCGCGCGCTGGCAGCAAACCCGAAATTTATCCTGCTGGATGAACCGTTTGCGGGCGTTGACCCCATCTCCGTTATCGATATCAAACGTATCATTGAACACCTGCGCGACAGCGGGCTTGGCGTACTGATCACGGACCACAACGTTCGTGAAACGCTGGCGGTGTGTGAGCGCGCCTACATAGTGAGCCAGGGCCATCTGATTGCCCACGGTACGCCGCAGCAAATCCTCGAGGATGAGCATGTTAAGCGCGTGTACCTTGGGGAAGACTTCAGACTCTGATAGGGTAGAGGTTAAGTCACGCCGAACCGGAGAAAAACGCTCTGAACATGAAGCAAGGTTTGCAATTACGGCTCAGCCAGCAACTGGCCATGACGCCGCAGCTCCAGCAGGCAATCCGTCTGTTGCAGCTGTCCACGTTAGAACTCCAGCAGGAGCTCCAGCAGGCGCTGGACAGCAATCCGCTGCTGGAGCAGACCGATCTTCATGACGAGGTAGACGCCCAGCAGACGCAGGACACAGAAACGCTCGACTCCGTAGATGCACTCGAACAGAAAGAGATGCCGGACGAACTGCCGCTGGATGCCAGCTGGGATGAAATCTACACCGCGGGTACCCCTTCCGGGACGCGTGCAGACTACCAGGACGATGAACTCCCGGTCTACCAGGGCGAAACTACCCAATCGCTTCAGGACTACCTGATGTGGCAGGTGGAGCTGACGCCTTTCTCCGATACCGATCGCGCCATTGCCACCTCGATTGTCGATGCCGTTGACGACACGGGCTATTTGACCGTGACGCTGGACGAGATTCTTGAAAGCATCGGCGATGACGAGATTGAACTGGAAGAGATCGAAGCCGTCCTGAAACGCGTTCAGCGTTTCGACCCGATTGGCGTCGCCGCGAAAGATCTGCGTGACTGCCTTCTGATCCAGCTTTCGCAGTTTGCTAAAGAGACACCGTGGATTGACGAAGCCCGGCTCATCATCAGCGATCATCTGGATCTGCTGGCGAACCACGACTTCCGCACCCTGATGCGCGTCACGCGCCTGAAAGAAGAGGTGCTGAAGGAAGCGGTGAATCTGATCCAGTCGCTCGATCCGCGTCCGGGGCAGTCGATTCAGACCAGCGAACCGGAATATGTCATTCCCGATGTGCTGGTGAGAAAACACAATGGCCGCTGGGTCGTTGAACTGAACGCCGACAGCATTCCTCGCCTGCAAATCAACCAGCAATACGCCTCCATGTGCACCAGCGCCCGTAACGACGCTGATAATCAATACATTCGCAGCAACCTTCAGGAAGCACGCTGGTTGATTAAGAGTCTGGAGAGCCGTAATGACACGCTGCTGCGCGTCAGCCGCTGTATTGTCGAACAGCAGCAGGCATTCTTTGAGCAGGGCGAAGAGTTTATGAAACCGATGGTGCTGGCGGACATAGCCCAGGCCGTCGAGATGCATGAATCAACCATTTCCCGCGTGACCACGCAGAAGTATCTGCACAGCCCACGCGGTATTTTTGAGCTTAAGTATTTCTTCTCCAGCCACGTGAACACCGAAGGCGGCGGCGAAGCCTCGTCGACGGCCATTCGCGCACTGGTGAAGAAGTTGATCGCCGCGGAGAACCCCGCGAAGCCACTCAGTGACAGTAAGTTAACCACCATGCTGTCCGATCAGGGTATTATGGTGGCACGTCGTACTGTCGCGAAGTATCGAGAGTCTTTATCCATTCCGCCGTCTAACCAGCGTAAACAACTGGTTTGACACAACCGATAAGGAAGACACTATGCAGCTCAATATCACCGGACATAACGTCGAGATTACTGAGGCTTTACGCGATTTTGTAAACACTAAGTTTGCGAAACTCGAGCAGTATTTCGAGAGGATCAACCAGGTCTATGTTGTGTTGAAAGTGGAGAAAGTGACGCATATCTCGGATGCGACCCTGCACGTCAACGGAGGGGAACTCCATGCCAGTGCGGAAGGGCAAGACATGTACGCGGCTATCGACGGCTTGATTGATAAGCTTGCGAGACAGCTCAATAAACATAAAGATAAACTGAAACAACACTAATTGTCCGGGCAGTTAACGGGTGCAGGACGGCCTGTTGTGAAACACAACAGGCCATTTGTACAGTTAGCGCTTAGGTGAAATTATGATAAACAACGATTCCGCTCTTCAACTGAGCAATGTCCTTAACCAGGATTGTACCCGCAGTGGCGTTCACTGCCAGAGCAAAAAACGTGCGCTGGAAATCATCAGTGAGCTGGCCGCAAAACAGCTGGGTCTGCCGCCGCAGATCGTGTTTGAAGCCATTCTGACTCGTGAAAAAATGGGCAGTACCGGCATCGGCAATGGCATTGCGATCCCGCATGGCAAGCTGGAAGAAGATACGCTGCGTGCCGTGGGGGTGTTTGTGCAACTGGAAACGCCTATCGCTTTTGACGCCATTGATAACCAGCCTGTGGATCTGCTCTTCGCGCTGCTGGTTCCTGCCGATCAGACCAAGACCCACCTGCACACGCTGTCGCTGGTTGCCAAACGTCTGGCGGATAAAACCATTTGTCGTCGACTGCGCTCAGCCCAAAGTGATGAAGAGCTTTATCAAATTATCACTGAAGCAGAAGGCAATCAGGATGAGGCATAATCGGGAAAGGGCCTTCAGAACGGCTGCCCTGAGGAGAAACGGAACATGGTGCTGATGATCGTCAGCGGTCGTTCGGGGTCCGGGAAGTCCGTGGCCCTGCGCGCGCTGGAAGACATGGGATTTTACTGTGTAGATAACCTGCCGGTAGTGTTGTTACCCGATCTGGCGCGGACGCTGGCGGACAGGCAAATCTCTGCCGCCGTCAGTATTGACGTGCGTAACATGCCGGAATCGCCGGAAATCTTCGAGCAGGCAATGAACAGCCTGCCGGAATGCTTCTCGCCTCAGCTCTTGTTCCTGGACGCTGACCGCAACACGCTGATCCGCCGTTACAGCGATACACGTCGTTTGCATCCGCTCTCCAGTAAAAATCTTTCGCTGGAAAGCGCCATCGATAAAGAGAGCGATCTGCTTGAGCCGCTGCGTTCGCGGGCCGACCTGATTGTCGACACCTCTGAAATGTCCGTCCACGAGCTGGCGGAAATGCTGCGTACGCGCTTACTCGGCAAGCGCGAGCGTGAACTGACGATGGTGTTTGAATCCTTCGGCTTTAAGCACGGCATACCTATCGATGCGGATTACGTTTTTGATGTGCGTTTCCTGCCGAACCCGCACTGGGATCCGAAACTGCGTCCGATGACCGGTCTGGATAAGCCGGTGGCGGCGTTCCTCGACCGACACACAGAAGTACACAATTTTATCTACCAGACGCGAAGCTACCTTGAGCTATGGTTACCTATGCTGGAAACAAACAATCGCAGCTACCTGACGGTGGCGATTGGCTGTACCGGCGGTAAACATCGTTCGGTCTATATTGCCGAACAGCTGGCCGATTACTTCCGCTCACGCGGAAAGAACGTTCAGTCCCGTCATCGCACGCTGGAAAAACGCAAAACATGACCGTAAAACAGACCGTCGAAATCACCAATAAGCTGGGCATGCATGCGCGCCCGGCGATGAAGCTGTTTGAGCTGATGCAGGGTTTTGATGCTGAGGTGCTGCTGCGCAACGACGAGGGAACCGAGGCAGAAGCCAATAGCGTGATCGCCCTGCTGATGCTGGATTCTGCCAAAGGCCGCCAGATTGAAGTTGAAGCCACCGGCCCGCAGGAAGAAGAAGCGCTGGCGGCAGTGATTGCCCTGTTTAACGCCGGGTTTGACGAAGACTAACGTTCGCCATGTCGGCGGGTAGCGCTGCGCTTACCCGCCTTACATAAGATTATTTCGCTCCATAAACCCTTCCCCACCCAACTGACGCATCTGGCGCATAATCCACGCCTGGCGGCTTCGCACGTAGCCTGACGGGGTGCTGGCCTTAAAACGCAGCGGGTTCGGCAGCACGGCGGCAAGGAGTGCCGCTTCGGACATAGTCAACCTGCTCGCGGGCTTGCCAAAATAGCGCTGCGATGCTGCTTCGACGCCAAACACGCCGTCACCAAACTCCGCGATATTCAGGTAGACGGTCAAAATGCGTTTTTTGCTCCACACCGTCTCGACGCCCAGCGTCAGCCCGGCCTCCAGCCCTTTTCTTACCCAGCTGCGACCGTCCCATAAGAACAGATTTTTTACCGTCTGCTGAGAAAGCGTCGACGCGCCGCGGACGCGGTTTTCATGACGTTCATTATGATCCAGCGCCTTCTCGATAGCCGCCACGTCAAAACCCCAGTGCTCCGGGAATTTCTGATCTTCTGCCGCAATGACCGCCAGCCCCATCCACGGGGAGATTTCATCCATGCCGACCCAGTCTGAGTGGGCAACATAGCCAAAATCACCCGAGAGCCAGGCGCTAATCTGCCGCTCTGCCATCACGGCGGAGAACGGGACGGGCAGGATGCTGAACAGCGCAATGCCTCCGCCCCAAAAAACGGCCAGGACCAGCACAATACGCAGCAGGATCCGTTTTAACCACCCGCCAGGGGATAATTTACGACTCATTCGGTAAGAACCAGCACTCTGTCCACCAGCTTTTCAATGCCTGCGGCAGCCTCAGCGATATTCTGCGCCAGCATATACGCCGGCGTGGTGATGATTTTGTTGTCCTCATCCACCACAATGTCGTCGACCGGGCATGGCACGTGCTCGCCGCCCATATCCTCGATAATTTCAGCGGTATCAATGTCGGTTCCGATCGTGAGCCGCAGCGGGAAATCAAAAATTTTCGGCAGCATGGCTGGCGCAATGCAGATAAAGCCCTGCGGCTTACCTGCCGCATGCATCGCCAGCGATAGCGCTTTCAAATCGGGATCGACATGGCACGCCGCGCCTTCTGTTGCAAACGTGCTCAGGTTTTTTGCCGCGCCAAAGCCGCCCGGCACGATGAGCGCATCAAGTTCAGCGGCATCGGCCTGTGCCAGCGGATGAATATCTCCACGCACAATACGTGCTGCTTCAATCAGCACGTTACGGCTTTCCGCCATTGGCTCGCCGGTAAGATGATTCATTACGTCTGCTTGAGTTTTATCCGGCGCGAAGCAGATAACGTCTGCCCCCTGCCGCGATAATGCCAGCAGCGTTAATACGGTTTCGTGTATCTCTGAACCATCGTAAACGCCACATCCGCTCAGCACGACACCCACTTTCTTCATTCTGACGATCCTTCTAAGCAACTCGCTGAAGCACATTAAAAATTCTGATTAAAACGCTATGCTTCACACATTTCACTGATTCATGTAACAAACTGTTTAAGATTTGCTATCTTATCTGCGTGCGGCCTCAATTTTCAGGCGGCGTCCATGCGAAAACAACCCACAAAAATCAGGCGCAGCCACGATTTCCCTGGTGTTGGCGCAGTATTCGCGCACCCCGGTATAGCCGGGGTCATTTTTTTCTGGCATCTACCCAGGCTTTCAGCACTGCCACATCGTTTTGCCACTCCTGTTTCATCTCTTCGACCCAATCACCTACATTATCTTCCCAGGCAGGTAAATCAGGCGACTGAATCTGTTGGCCCAGTTGCTGGAGATGACGTAACCCGACCGATCCTGCCGCGCCTTTGATTTTATGTCCCTCTTCGACGATGCCCTTCTGGTCACGCGCCGTCAGGTTGGATTCGAGCACGTTCAGATAGCCCGGCATCATTTTTTCGAACACGGCCAGGCCATCGGTGATCAGTTTTGGTCCTACCAGATCGATATACTGCTCCAGCATGGCGGTATCCAGTATCGTTTGGGCTTTGGCGCTATCAACAGACGTCATGGTGCTCTCCTCTTCATCACAGGTATCCCAGAACTTCTTGATCATCGCCGTCAGGGCAGGTACCGCCAGCGGCTTGCTGAGCACATCGTCCATTCCGGCCTCGAGGTACTCTTTTTTATCTTTCAGCACGTTTGCGGTCAACGCCACCAGCGGCGGCAGCTCGTCAGGAGCATATTTGCGCGTCAGCTCGCGGGAGATATCCAGTCCGGTCATGTCCGGTAGCTGAATATCGAGCAGCACCAGGTCGTACTCGCCCGGCGTGAACATCTCCAGCGCGGCTTTGCCGGTCATCGCCACATCCACGCTGTTACCGAGTTTTTCCAGTACCGACCGGGCGACAATGACGTTCAGCTCAATATCTTCCACCAGCAGGACGTGCAGGGCTGGCAGCGGCATATCATCGTTCTCAAACGTATCTTCCACCTCTTCCGCTACGGCAGGCGCATGGACGGTAAGCGTAAAGGTGGAGCCTTTACCCGGCTGGCTGGCAACGGTGATATCCCCGCCCATACTTTTCGCCAGACGTTTCGACACCGCCAGGCCAATGCCCGTACCGGTCGCCGGTTTACCGCCGTGGCTGTCTTTAACCTGATAATACATGGCGAAGATCTTATCCTGCTCTTCCTGAGGAATGCCGATACCCGAGTCCTCAACTTCAAAGTGCAGCATGTCGCCTTCGTCATAGCGAATGCGCACCGCAACCTGCCCCTTCTGGGTAAACTTCACGGCATTGCTGATGAGGTTCCACAGGATCTGCCGCAGCCGCGTGCCGTCCGTCACCACTTTATGCGGCAGCGGCAGCGTCGGCTCCATCACAAAGCTCAACCCTTTTTGCTGGGCCTGCAAACCTGACAGGTTCTCCAGGTCCGCGAGGAAGCCGGTAAAATCAACCGGCTGGTTGTCGAGCTGAACTTTACGGCGCTCCATCTTATCCATGTCGATAATATCATTGAAGATATTGCCCAGCGTGACCGCCGAGACGTGGATCGTTTTGAGGTATTTTTCCTGCTCGCTGGTCAGCTCGGTATCCAGCAGAATGCGGCTCAGCCCCACAATGCCATTCAGCGGGGTGCGCAGTTCATGGCTGATGGTGGAGATGAAGGTTGTTTTATCCCGGCTGGCGCGCTCCAGCGCATCCTGATAGCGCTTACGCTCAGTGATATCACGGCCAAAGCCCATCAGACCATGACGTTTACCCACCCGGTCGTAATAAGGTACTTTGCGGATCTCAAAGCAGGCTTTGCGCCCGTCGGGGTAGTCCAGCCACTGCTCATAGGTCAGCGAAACGTTATGGCGGAAGACCTTTTCATCCGTCTCCATCACTTTTGCTGCCGCCTCTTCGGAATAGACATCCTGAGGTTTCAGGTGTATCAGCTGTTTTTCGCTTTTCCCGGTCAACAGTTCCATGGCCCGGTTACAGCCGGAGAACTCTTTATCTTCATTACGGTAGAACACCAGATCCGGCGACGCATCGAGGAACGAGCGCAGGAAAGAGGATTGCTGTTCAAGCTGGATCTGCGTGACTTCACGCTCTTTCATCTCAATTTTCAGCTGCTCAAGCGTGGTCTGACGCTCGGCTTCCGCCTTCTCACGGTCTGAAATTTCCTGATTCAGCTGGGCAATGTTGTCCTTGAGCTGAACGTTGAGTTTAAGATCGCGCTCGCGCATCTCTTCCAGCTTATCCACCAGTTTCGATAAACGCTGTCGGGACTCTTCCAGCTGCTCAACCACCACGGAGAGGAAATAGACCGCCCATGGGGTGATCAGCAGGCCAAAGAAAATAGAGCGGATCACGTCGATGCTCTCGACCTGACCATGCAGAACCATGGTCACGGCCATTTGCACGACAATGGCCAGAACGACCAGCGCCAGCGCCAGCAGCATGGAAAAACGCACCAGCCCGAGCTTCATCATCAGGTCGACGTAGTACTGGGCCAGCATTCGAATTTGCTTCATAGAGGATCCCTTCACGACTTTATCGCTCAATAATACTCAAATTCACGGCGAGGCGTTGAAGGTTGTGAGAAAAAGTGCGGGGTGAAACAGGAGATTAGCCTCGCCCCCGGGCTAGCGGGAGCGAGGAAGACGTTTTATCAGGAGCGTTTTAGCAGCATCCAGAGGCTGATCAGGAAGAAACTGGCGCTCGGCAACAGCGCGCCGATAATTGGCGGAATGCCATACACCAGTGTCAGTGGACCGAAAATCTGATCGAGGACGTAGAACACGAAACCAAAGCTGATACCAGTTACCACGCGAACCCCCATCGGCACGCTACGCAGCGGTCCAAAGATGAACGACAGCGCCATTAGCATCATCACCGCCACGGACAGTGGCTGGAAGATTTTGCTCCACATGTTGAGCTGGTAACGCCCCGCATCCTGTCCGCTCGATTTCAGATACTTCACGTAGTTATGCAGACCGCTGATGGAGAGCGCATCGGGATCGAGCGCTACCACGCCAAGCTTGTCCGGCGTCAGGTTGGTTTTCCAGGTACCGCTTACGGTCTGCGAACCGGTGATCTGTTTCGGGTTCGTCAGGTCAGATTCATCAACCTGGGATAACCGCCACAGCTTGTTGTTCGCATCAAATTTAGCGGAGGCGGCATAACGCACCGACTGCAAACGACGATCGTTGTTGAAGGCGTAGATGCTCACGCCGCCCAGTTCATCGTCCCCTTTCACGCGTTCGATATAGACGAAGTTCTGACCATCTTTCGCCCATAACCCCTGCTGCGTGGAGAGCAGCGAACCACCGTACATAGCCTGAGCACGGTAGTTACGCGCCATCTGTTCGCCCTGCGGCGCGACCCATTCGCCAATCGCCATGGTCAACAGCACCAGCGGGATCGCGGTTTTCATTACCGACAGCGCAACCTGCATACGGGTAAAGCCAGATGCCTGCATCACCACCAGCTCGCTACGCTGAGCCAGCATCCCCAGGCCCAGCAACGCCCCCAGCAGGGCCGCCATCGGGAAGAAGATCTGCACATCTTTTGGTACGCTGAGCAGGGTGTACATCCCGGCACCCAACGCGTCGTAACTCCCCTGCCCGGCTTTTTTCAGCTGGTCGACAAATTTGATAATGCCCGAGAGCGACACCAGCATGAACAGGGTCATCATGATGGTGGTGAAAATCGTTTTACCGATATAGCGGTCAAGTACGCCAAACGCCTGCATTAGATGGCTCCTTTACGCGTAAACCGGGCACGAAGACGACGCACAGGCACCGTGTCCCACAAGTTGAGTCCGACTGCCAGCAGCAGATACAAACCATTCACGACCCAGGTCCAGATCATCGGGTCAATTTTTCCTTTCCCGCCGTTAGACTTGATTGAGGTTTGCAGCAGGAAGAACACCAGATACAGCAGCATCGCTGGCAGCATCGACAGCACGCGGCCCTGGCGCGGGTTCACCACACTCAGCGGAACCACCATCAGCGCCATCATAAATACGGTGAATACCAGCGTGATACGCCAGTGCAGTTCAGCACGCGCACGATCGGTATCGGTATTCATTAAGGTGCGCATATCCATCTGCTCAGTATCCGTTGGATCGAGCGCGACGGCCTGATGACCAATGATGGCCTGGTAGTTCTGGAAATCGGTAATACGGAAGTCGCGCAGCATAGCCGTGCCTTCGAAACGCGTTCCTTTGTTCAGCGTGACAACCTGAGAGCCGTCTTTACGCTGAGACAGCTGACCGGAGTCCGCCACCACCACAGAAGGCCGAGCGTTACCTTTCGGGCGCAGTTGAGCAAGAAACACGTCATTGAAGCGGTTGCCATCGACGCTTTCGATAAACAGCACGGAGTTACCGTCGGTCGCCTGCTGGAACTGCCCCTGCGCCAGCGCCGCCAGCCCCGGGTTAGCTTTTGCTTCCGCCAGCACCTCATCCTGATGACGAGAGGAGGTCGGCCCCGCCCACATGACGTTAACCGCGGCAACAATGCCCGTAAACAGTGCCAGCACCATGGCTGCTTTTACCAGTACGGCTTTACTGAGGCCGCAGGCATGCATCACGGTGATTTCACTTTCGGTATAGAGCTTACCCAGGGTCATCAGCAGACCAAGGAACAGGCTTAACGGCAGGATAAGCTGCGCCATTTCCGGCACGCCAAGCCCGAGCAGGGAAAGCACCAGATTCGTTGGGATTTCGCCATCAACCGCCGCGCCGAGGATCCTGACCAGCTTCTGACAGAAAAAGATCAGAAGGAGGATAAAGAGGATCGCCAGTTGGCTCTTCAGCGTCTCCCGAACCAGATATCTTATGATTATCACTTTAAATACGCCCGTTAAAACTCGTCTTATGCAGGAATTTAGCTTGTTTCATGGCTTAAACGTCATTTATTCTCTTGAGTCGTCGAAATCATCGCTAAGATTAAAAAACCCGGCGGATTCGCGCTTCATGACATTTATTGACGTGTCGAAACCGTAGTAACGTAAGATTAACACGAAGTCACCACAACGGCGGACATGAGTTACGAAAGGTTTCAATTCTATCCGTAGCCGCCGCCGTTGTCTTTAAGATTCAGGAGCGTAGTGCATGGAGTTCAGTGTAAAAAGCGGTAGCCCGGAGAAACAGCGGAGTGCCTGCATCGTTGTGGGCGTCTTTGAACCACGCCGACTCTCCCCGATCGCCGAGCAACTCGATAAAATCAGCGACGGCTATATCAGCGCCCTGCTGCGCCGTGGCGAACTGGAAGGCAAACCAGGGCAGACCTTGTTGCTGCACCATGTTCCGAACGTCCTGTCCGAGCGTATTCTGCTGATTGGCTGTGGTAAAGAACGTGAGCTTGATGAGCGCCAGTACAAGCAGGTTATTCAGAAAACCATTAATACACTGAATGATACTGGTTCGATGGAAGCCGTCTGCTTCCTGACGGAGCTGCACGTTAAGGGCCGCAACACGTACTGGAAGGTGCGCCAGGCCGTCGAAACCGCAAAAGAGAGCCTCTACAGCTTTGATCAGCTGAAGACCACCAAAAGCGAGCCGCGTCGCCCGCTGCGTAAAATGGTCTTTAACGTGCCAACCCGTCGCGAGCTGACCAGCGGCGAGCGCGCCATTCAGCACGGTCTGGCCATTGCCGCCGGTATCAAAGCGGCAAAAGATCTTGGCAATATGCCGCCAAACATCTGTAACGCCGCGTACCTGGCGTCTCAGGCGCGCCAGCTGGCTGACGCCTACAGCAAGAACGTTATCACCCGCGTTATCGGCGAACAGCAGATGAAAGAGCTGGGGATGCACTCTTATCTGGCGGTCGGTAACGGCTCCCAGAACGAATCCCTGATGTCAGTCATTGAGTACAAGGGCAATCCGTCTGAAGATGCGCGTCCGATCGTGCTCGTCGGTAAAGGGCTGACCTTCGACTCAGGCGGTATCTCCATCAAGCCTTCAGAAGGCATGGATGAGATGAAGTACGACATGTGCGGCGCGGCGGCGGTTTACGGCGTTATGCGCATGGTCGCGGAACTTCAGTTGCCCATCAACGTGATCGGCGTGCTGGCGGGCTGCGAAAACATGCCTGGCGGCCGCGCTTATCGTCCTGGTGATGTGCTGACCACCATGTCCGGCCAGACCGTTGAGGTGCTGAACACCGACGCCGAAGGCCGTCTGGTACTGTGCGACGTGCTGACCTACGTTGAGCGTTTCGAACCTGAAGCGGTGATTGACGTGGCTACACTGACCGGCGCCTGCGTGATTGCGCTGGGGCATCACATCACCGGCCTGATGTCGAACCACAACCCGCTGGCGCATGAACTGATCGGCGCGTCCGAACAGGCCGGCGACCGCGCGTGGCGTCTGCCGCTGGGGGACGAGTTCCAGGAACAACTGGAGTCTAACTTCGCAGACATGGCAAACATCGGCGGTCGTCCTGGCGGGGCGATTACCGCGGGCTGCTTCCTGGCGCGCTTTACCCGCAAGTACAACTGGGCGCACCTGGACATCGCGGGGACCGCATGGCGCTCCGGTAAAGCCAAAGGCGCGACCGGACGTCCGGTGGCGCTGCTGTCGCAGTTCCTGCTCAATCGTGCGGGTTTTAACGGCGACGAGTAATGATAAACGCCGGGTGGCGCTACGCTTACCCGGCTTTGCATTTAAATCCACGACAAGAAACCCCATATATGAAGAATGCAACGTTCTACCTTCTGGACAATGACACCCATCAGGATGGCCTCAGCGCCGTTGAACAGCTGGTGTGTGAAATTGCCGCAGAACGTTGGCGCGCAGGTAAACGCGTCCTGATTGCCTGTGAAGATGAGCAGCAAGCGATTCGCCTGGATGAAGCGCTATGGGCGCGCCCGCCGGAGAGTTTTGTTCCGCATAACCTGTCGGGCGAAGGTCCACGCGGCGGGGCACCGGTGGAGATTGCCTGGCCGCAAAAACGCAACAGCAGCGCGCGCGACATTCTCATTAGCCTGCGGACAGACTTTGCAGATTTTGCCACCGCTTTCACAGAAGTGGTAGACTTTGTCCCTTACGAAGAATCTTTGAAACAACTGGCGCGCGAACGCTACAAAGCGTACCGCCTGGCCGGTTTTAACCTGAATACGGCAACCTGGAAATAATGGAAAAGACATATAACCCACGCGATATCGAACAGCCGCTTTACGAGCACTGGGAACAGCAGGGCTATTTCAAGCCTAACGGCGACGAAAGCAAAGAGTCCTTCTGCATCATGATCCCGCCGCCGAACGTCACCGGCAGTTTGCATATGGGGCATGCTTTCCAGCAGACCATCATGGACACCATGATCCGCTACCAGCGCATGCAGGGCAAAAACACCCTGTGGCAGGCGGGGACTGACCACGCGGGTATCGCGACCCAGATGGTGGTTGAGCGTAAAATTGCCGCTGAAGAGGGTAAAACCCGCCACGACTACGGTCGCGACGCGTTCATCGACAAAATCTGGCAGTGGAAGGCAGAATCCGGCGGCACCATTACCCGTCAGATGCGCCGCCTCGGCAACTCCGTGGACTGGGAGCGCGAGCGCTTCACCATGGACGAAGGCCTGTCCAACGCCGTGAAAGAAGTCTTCGTCCGTCTGTACAAAGAAGACCTGATTTACCGCGGCAAACGCCTGGTCAACTGGGACCCGAAACTGCGTACCGCCATCTCTGACCTGGAAGTGGAAAACCGCGAGTCTAAAGGCTCCATGTGGCACATCCGCTATCCGCTGGCAGACGGTGCAAAAACCGCAGACGGCAAAGATTATCTGGTGGTGGCGACCACCCGTCCGGAAACCCTGCTGGGCGATACCGGCGTGGCCGTTAACCCGGAAGATCCGCGTTATAAAGATTTGATCGGCAAATTCGTGGTGCTGCCGCTGGTGAACCGCCGTATTCCGATTGTGGGCGACGAACACGCCGACATGGAAAAAGGCACCGGCTGCGTGAAAATCACCCCAGCGCATGACTTCAACGACTATGAAGTCGGTCGTCGTCATCAACTTCCGATGATCAACATTCTGACCTTCGACGGCGATATCCGCGAAAGCGCAGAAGTGTATGACACCAAAGGCAACGAGTCCGACGTTTATTCCAGCGACATCCCGGCTGAGTTCCAGAAGCTGGAGCGCTTTGCCGCGCGTAAAGCCATCGTAGCCGCCGTTGACGCGCTCGGCCTGCTGGAAGAGATTAAGCCTCACGATCTGACCGTGCCGTACGGCGACCGTGGCGGCGTAGTTATCGAGCCAATGCTGACCGACCAGTGGTACGTGCGTGCCGACGTGCTGGCGAAACCGGCTGTGGAAGCGGTTGAGAACGGCAGCATTCAGTTCGTGCCGAAGCAGTACGAAAACATGTACTTCTCCTGGATGCGCGATATTCAGGACTGGTGTATTTCCCGTCAGCTGTGGTGGGGTCACCGTATCCCGGCGTGGTACGACAACGAAGGCAATGTCTACGTTGGCCGCACCGAAGAGGAAGTGCGTCAGGAAAACAACCTGGGCGCTGACATTGCCCTGCGCCAGGATGAAGACGTGCTGGATACCTGGTTCTCCTCCGCGCTCTGGACCTTCTCTACCCTCGGCTGGCCGGAAAACACCGACGCGCTGCGTCAGTTCCACCCAACCAGCGTGATGGTCTCCGGCTTCGACATCATCTTCTTCTGGATCGCCCGCATGATCATGATGACCATGCACTTCATCAAAGACGAAGACGGCAAGCCGCAGGTTCCGTTCCATACCGTTTACATGACCGGCCTGATCCGCGACGACGAAGGCCAGAAGATGTCCAAATCCAAGGGTAACGTTATCGACCCGCTGGATATGGTAGACGGTATCTCTCTGGAAGAGCTGCTGGAAAAACGTACCGGCAATATGATGCAGCCGCAGCTGGCGGAGAAAATCCGCAAGCGTACCGAGAAGCAGTTCCCGAACGGGATCGAATCTCACGGTACCGACGCCCTGCGCTTCACCCTGGCGGCGCTGGCCTCCACCGGCCGTGACATCAACTGGGATATGAAGCGTCTGGAAGGTTACCGTAACTTCTGTAACAAGCTGTGGAACGCCAGCCGCTTCGTGCTGATGAACACCGAAGATCAGGATTGCGGCTTTAACGGCGGCGAAATGACCCTGTCTCTGGCAGACCGCTGGATCCTGGCGGAATTTAACCAGACGGTTAAAGCATTCCGCGACGCGCTGGACAGCTACCGCTTCGACATCGCGGCAGGCATCCTGTACGAATTCACCTGGAACCAGTTCTGCGACTGGTACCTGGAGCTGGCGAAGCCGGTCATGAACGGTGGTTCTGAAGCGGAACTGCGCGGCACGCGTAATACGTTGATTACCGTTCTGGAAGGTCTGCTGCGCCTTGCGCACCCGATCATTCCATTCATCACCGAAACCATCTGGCAGCGCGTGAAGGTGATTGCCGGTATTAATGCCGATACCATCATGCTCCAGCCGTTCCCGGCATTCGATGCCGCGAAAGTGGATGAAGCCGCGTCTGCGGATACCGAGTGGCTGAAACAGGCGATCGTTGCGGTACGTAACATCCGCGCGGAAATGAACATCTCTCCGGGTAAACCACTGGAGCTGCTGCTGCGCGGTTGCAGCGAAGCTGCCGTTCGTCGCGTCACCGAGAACAACACATTCCTGAAAACCATGGCGCGTCTGGAAAGCATCACCGTGCTGCCTGCCGATGACAAAGGTCCGGTTTCCGTGACCAAAATCATCGACGGCGCGGAGCTGCTGATCCCGATGGCGGGCCTGATCGACAAAGACGCGGAGCTGGCGCGTCTGGCGAAAGAAGTGGCGAAAGTCGACGTGGAAATTGGCAAAATCGAAAGCAAACTGGCGAACGAGGGCTTTGTGGCCCGCGCGCCGGAAGCGGTCATCGCCAAAGAGCGTGAGCGTCTGGTTGCCTTCGCCGATGCGAAGACCAAACTGATCGAGCAGCAGGCGGTTATCGCAGCCCTGTAATGCTTTTACCCCTTACGCTTCAGGGCGTAAGGGGTATCCTTCCTGAAAACTCCTCGCTTGCACTCCCCTTTCTGCGGTGCTATTAACAGCAGTTGTGTGTCAATTTTTGTCATGAGTAATGCTATGAGCGTGATTACCCCCGTCGCGACGACAATGCGTCGGATCACTGAGCAGGACAACCCGGCTATCGCCGCCGTTATCCGCACGGTTTCTGCCGAATATGGCCTGACCGCCGACAAAGGCTACACCGTGGCCGACCCCAATCTGGACGAACTTTTTCAGCTGTACAGCCAGCCGGGTCATGCCTACTGGGTCATTGAACAGGACGGCCAGGTCGTGGGCGGCGGCGGCATTGCCCCACTGCTTTGCAGCGAGCCGGATATCTGTGAACTTCAGAAAATGTATTTCCTGCCAACGATACGCGGACAAGGCCTGGCGAAAAAGCTGGCGCTGGTCGCCCTGGAACATGCACGCTCACAGGGCTTTAAACGTTGCTACCTCGAAACCACCGCTTTCCTTAAAGAGGCCATTGGCCTGTATGAGCATCTGGGCTTTGAGCATATCGATGCGCCACTGGGCTGCACGGGCCACGTGGACTGCGAAGTCAGGATGCTGAAAAGTCTGTAAGTTTCGTTCCTGCCGTCTTCTGTTAAGCGTCTGTAAACTGAATGCTCTACACTCACAGTTCACACCAAAACAGGGGAAACGCGATGTCGAAGATAAAAAGCTACGCCGCACCGCAGGCGGGTGCAGAACTTGAGCTGTACGAGTACGATGCGGGCGAACTAAAAGCGGAAGACGTCGAAGTACAGGTTGATTACTGCGGGATCTGCCACTCGGATCTCTCGATGATCGACAATGAATGGGGCTTTTCCAGCTATCCGCTGGTTGCCGGGCACGAAGTCATTGGCCGCGTCGTGGCGCTCGGCAGCGCCGCGCAGGACAAAGGGCTGAAAGTGGGCCAGCGCGTGGGTATCGGCTGGACGGCACGCAGCTGCGGTCACTGCGATGCCTGTATAAGCGGCAACCAGATCAACTGCCTTGAGGGCGCAACGCCGACCATCCTTAACAAGGGCGGTTTCGCCGATAAGCTGCGCGCCGACTGGCAATGGGTTATCCCGCTGCCGGACAGCATTGATATCGAATCCGCCGGTCCGCTGCTGTGTGGCGGCATCACCGTCTTTAAGCCCCTGCTGATGCATCACATCACCGCCACCAGCCGCGTGGGCGTGATCGGTATTGGCGGGCTGGGGCATATTGCCATCAAGCTGCTGCACGCGATGGGCTGTGAAGTCACGGCGTTCAGCTCTAACCCGGCGAAAGAGCAGGAAGTGCTGGCCATGGGTGCGGATAAAGTGGTGAACAGTCGCGACCCGCAGGCGCTCACCGCCCTGGCAGGCCAGTTTGACCTGATCATCAACACGGTAAACGTCGATCTCGACTGGCAGCCGTACTTTGAAGCGCTGGCCTACGGCGGTAACTTCCACACCGTGGGTGCGGTGATGAAGCCGCTGCCGGTTCCGGCGTTTACCCTGATCGGCGGGGATCGCAGCGTGTCAGGCTCCGCGACCGGTACACCGTACGAGCTGCGCAAGCTGATGAAGTTTGCCGGACGCACAAAAGTGGCACCCACCACCGAGCTGTACCCGATGTCAAAAATCAACGAAGCGATCCAGCACGTGCGCGACGGCAAAGCCCGCTACCGCGTGGTGTTGAAAGCGGATTTTTGATGTGACATTGCCGGGGAATGTGCGGCCTGATGCCCTCACCCCAACCCTCTCCCTCAAGGGAGAGGGGGCCGTCTGTGCAGGCATTATTTTGTGGGGATCCCTCAGCTCACAGGGAGAGGGCGCAAACACTAAAAACGGTAACGGTTGTTACCGTTTTGCATCTACCATGGTCTTAAAAACTTCCGCCACCGCGACTGCCCCCGGATCCATCACCCCGTCCAGATTCTCTTTATTCACATACGACGAGCGTCCCGCGCCGGCTTTCGCCATTTTTGCCGTTGCTTCGGCGCCCTGCTGCGCGGCCTGCGCTGCCGCCTGAATATTGCCTTTCTGTAACGCCTCCAGCGCCGGTTGCAGCGCATCGATCAGCGTACGATCGCCGAGATCCGCGCCGCCATACTGCTTCATCTGCGCAAGTCCGCTCAGCAAGGCTTCAGGTAGCGGCTGTCCATCGTGAAGCTTTTGTCCTGCCGCCGTGAAGAAGATCGACATCAACACCCCACTCGATCCGCCCATCACCGTTGCCAGCCGCTCGCCTACCAGCAGGAGTAATGTCGGCACGTCGTTAAGGGGCAGGTTGTTCTCCTCAAGTCGCTGCGCAATATCCCGCGCCCCTTGCGCAAAAGTGGAGCCCGTGTCGCCATCGCCTACTTTGGCATCCAGCGCGTTAAGGCGGTTTTCCAGCTGAATCAATGTTTTCGTTACCGAGGCGACGGCCTCGCTCACCTCCGTATTGTCCGACGGGGCATATTCCACGCGATCATGAAGGGCGCTATGTGGGACGGTACGCAGGGGCGCGAACGCCACGGGCTTCTGCCAGCCCAGCGTCTCGACCTCGGCGTGAATCGCCTTCTCGAAGAAATCGTTGAGCTTTAGCAGCGTTAACGAAAAGCCTTTCATATCCAGCGCACTCACCAGCGGCGCCGGGCCAATCAGATACGCAATGTTCTCTTTCAGCGCCGAGTGCGCCAGCTCTTTGGTCAGCAGCGCCATCTCCAACGCCGATACGCCACCAAGATTGTTAATCAGCACCGCAAAACGCCCTTCCCCCGCCTGCGCGCGTAACGGCGTCACCAGCGTGTCGATAATGGCTTTGCTGTTTTGCGTATCCACGACGGAAGCTCCCGGCTCGCCGTGAATGCCCAAACCCAGCTCGACATGGCCTTGTTTAATGCGCCCCCCTTCATCATCGCTGCCCGGCAGGTTGCACGTTTGCATCGCCACGCCCAGGCTCCAGAGGTTATCGCAGGCCTGTTTCGCAATATCCCGCACGTCGTTTAGCGATTTCCCCTGCTCTGCCGCATATCCCGCAATTTTATGCACCAGCGCCGTTCCCGCGATACCACGCGGCTGCTTGTTATCCGGCAGGGCGATATCATCCGCCACGATAACCATCTCGACCTTAAGGCCGTAGCGTTTGGCTTTTTCCGCCGCCAGGCCAAAGTTAAGCCGGTCGCCGGTGTAGTTTTTCACAATCAGCAGGCAGCCACGGTCGCCCGTCACCGCCACAATGGCATTGAGGACCGCATCCACGCTTGGGGAGGCGAACAGATCGCCACACACCGCTGCGGTAAGCATGCCTTTGCCGACGAACCCGGCATGTGCCGGTTCATGGCCGGAGCCGCCACCGGAGATCACCGCCACGCGACTTTTATCCCAGTCGCCGCGAGCCACCACGCGGATGGCCGGATCGATATCCAGTTTGACGAGATTACCGTGCGGCGCGGAGAGAAGTATGCCTTCAATGGCATCGTTGACAAGCTGTTTGCGGTCGTTAAAAAAGAATCTGGACATAGTTTCCCAAAATTTTGTTTACCGTATGCAAAAGCATAGTCCGCACTGGATAATGCGCCGCAAAGTGAGGAATTTACGCAGACATTTTGCCGTCAGGTTGCCTATACTCCACCCAGGACTACGAGAGGACGTGCATCATGAGTACACCATTGTTAATCGCCAGGACGCTGGAAAAAGAGCTGTTTTTACTGCCCGCGATGGCGAACCGTCATGGCCTGATCACCGGCGCGACCGGGACGGGAAAAACCGTTACCCTGCAAAAGCTGGCTGAGTCGTTGTCAGAGACTGGCGTGCCGGTTTTTATGGCTGACGTGAAGGGCGATTTAACTGGGGTGGCTCAGGAAGGTGCAGCGTCAGAAAAACTGCTTGAGCGCCTGAAAAATATCGGTATCACGGACTGGACGCCGCACGGTAATCCGGTGGTGGTCTGGGATATCTTCGGCGAAAAAGGGCATCCGGTGCGTGCCACCGTCTCCGACCTCGGCCCGCTGCTGCTGGCTCGTCTGCTTAACCTCAACGACGTGCAGTCCGGGGTACTGAACATTATCTTCCGTATCGCCGACGATCAGGGGCTACTGCTGCTCGACTTCAAAGATCTGCGCGCCATCACGCAGTACATTGGCGATAACGCCAAATCCTTCCAGAACCAGTACGGCAATATTAGCAGCGCCTCAGTGGGCGCCATTCAGCGCGGGCTCCTGACGCTGGAGCAACAGGGCGCCGAACACTTCTTCGGCGAGCCAATGCTGGATATCAAAGACTGGATGCGTACCGACAGCAGCGGCAAAGGCATCATCAACATTCTGAGCGCAGAGAAGCTCTACCAGATGCCGAAGCTTTACGCCGCCAGCCTGCTGTGGATGCTCTCTGAACTGTACGAACAACTGCCGGAAGCAGGCGATCTGGAAAAACCCAAACTGGTGTTCTTCTTTGACGAAGCGCATCTGTTGTTTAACGACGCGCCGCAGGTGCTGCTGGATAAAATTGAACAGGTTATCCGCCTGATCCGCTCCAAAGGCGTCGGGGTCTGGTTTGTGTCGCAAAACCCGTCGGATATTCCGGACAACGTACTGGGGCAGTTGGGTAACCGCGTGCAGCACGCCCTGCGCGCCTTTACGCCGAAAGATCAGAAAGCGGTGAAAGCCGCGGCGCAAACCATGCGTGTCAATCCGGCCTTTGATACCGAAACCGCCATTCAGGCGCTGGGCACCGGTGAAGCGCTGATTTCGTTCCTCGATGCAAAAGGCAGCCCGACAGTTGTCGAGCGCGCGATGGTGATTGCGCCCTGCTCGCGCATGGGTCCGGTAACGGACGATGAACGCAACAGCCTGATTAACCACTCCCCGGTGTACGGAAAGTATGAAGACGAGGTGGATCGCGAATCGGCGTTCGAGATGCTGCAAAAAGGGGTGCAGGCGACTGCCGAATCGCAGGATGCGCCTGCCGCAAAAGGGCAATCTGTTGCCGTGGACGACGGCATTCTCGGCGGGCTGAAAGATATTCTGTTCGGCAGCACCGGGCCACGCGGCGGCAAACGCGATGGCGTGGTTCAGACCATGGCAAAAAGCGCGACGCGTCAGATTACCAACCAGATAGTACGCGGCATGCTGGGAAGTCTGCTAGGCGGCCGTCGCCGGTAGCGTGGGAACCCACGGGCGGCCAAGCGCCGACCCCTGTACGCCGTTCTCCTGTAGATAGCGGTTGATTTCCAGCATCCCCGTCCAGCGGTTCTCACACCATAGCGGTGCCAGAAGCGTTGGACGGCGGGCGCTTGCCGAGATGCGGTGGTAAACAATCTCCGGCGGCGTATGGCGAATCATTTCCCCCGCAGTCACCGTATAGTCGTCGAGTTCGATACCACATAACCGCCCCGCTTCCCAGGCTTTCGCCATTATGCTGCCCTTCACGATATGCAGCGGATGCAGCTTAATGCCATCCACGCCGGTCTCAACGACTTTTTCCAGCGTTTCCAGCCCGTGCTGCTGCCCTTCTCCCGGCAAGCCGACAATCAGATGCGAGCAGACTTTTAATCCACGCTCGCGGGCGAGACGCGTGGTGCGCTGATAGCAGGCGAAATCATGCCCGCGATTGATACGGTGCAGGGTTTTGTCATGCGCGGTCTGCAAGCCCAGCTCCAGCCAGATCTCGTAGCCCTTCTCTTTGTACTCGCTAAGTAAATCCAGCACGGCGTCCGGCACGCAGTCCGGACGCGTCCCCACGCACAGCCCGACAATGTTCGCTTGAGCAACCGCCTGCTGATACATCGAGCGCAGCACCTGCACCTCCGCCCACGTGCTGGTATAGGCCTGGAAATAGGCCAGATACTGCTTCGCGCGGTTCACCAGACTCGCCTGATGGGCGAGCTGTTCAGCGATAGATTTATGCTGCTGGGCCTCGTCAGCAAACGAGGCCACGTTACAGAAGGTGCAGCCACCACGCCCGATGGTGCCATCGCGGTTCGGGCAGCTAAAGCCGCCGTGCAGCGTCAGTTTGTGAACCTTTTGTCCGTAGCGCTGCAAAAGATCCCCACCAAACATATTGACTAATTTCTGTAACTGCATAATCTGATAGACCGTCCCGAAGAAAGGGGACAAGCCTGCCATTTTTAGCCTCTGTCGGCGATGACCTGGATCAATCGCCCTGGACGGCTTTTATCTATTTGAATAAATAATCACGATTACCGACATTTCATTCACCCTGAACGTAATTACTTTTCCTTATGTTCTGATGGTTTTTTTCATTTATAGCGCCAGGACTGAAAAACAGTGATTTTATGCGGCATTGAATGCAACACCAGATTAATATTCTGCTATAAATCTGCATTTCAGCACGCTGCATCGATAATACCGCTTTCATATAGTGAGTCAGATCACACTCCCCTGCACCTGCCCGGTGCTTTAAGCGGTTGTAAAAATAGTCAAATACACAATAAAAACAATTAGATAATCACGCTTTAGCACATTTTTGTATAAATAAGATTGCCATTTGACCTGTGTACCAATTCCCGATAAGTTGGAAATCCGCTGGAAGCTTTCTGGATGAGCGGCCTGCTCATCATATTTATGCAGTAATTGAGATTCCCTCTGAAGCAAGTCCTCAAACTTGTTTACCTGCGCAAAAGGATGAAAAAGAGGGCGAATGCGAGGTCCGCGTATGAAACGCTAACCCCGTCGCCATGCTCTTTCTGCGCCTGTGCGCCACGGTAAAGTTCAGTGGGAAGCCCGACGAGCCTGGGGAGGTTCACTGATATGTTGTACGATAAATCCCTTGAGAAGGATAACTGTGGTTTCGGCCTGATCGCCCACATAGAAGGCGAACCTAGCCACAAGGTAGTGCGTACTGCTATTCACGCACTGGCCCGTATGCAGCACCGTGGCGCCATCCTTGCCGATGGTAAAACCGGCGACGGTTGCGGTCTGCTGCTGCAAAAACCGGATCGTTTCTTCCGCATCGTGGCGGAAGAGCGCGGCTGGCGTTTAGCCAAAAACTACGCTGTCGGTATGCTGTTCCTGAATCAGGATCCAGAAAAAGCTGCCGCGTCACGCCGCATCGTTGAAGAAGAACTTCAGCGTGAAACCCTGTCGATTGTCGGCTGGCGCGATGTGCCAACCAACGAAGGGGTGCTCGGTGAAATCGCCCTCTCCTCGCTGCCTCGTATTGAACAGATTTTCGTCAACGCGCCTGCGGGCTGGCGTCCGCGTGATATGGAACGCCGTCTGTTTATCGCACGCCGCCGCATTGAAAAACGTCTTCAGGACGATAAAGAGTTCTACGTCTGTAGCCTCTCTAACCTGGTGAACATCTATAAAGGTCTGTGTATGCCGGCTGACCTGCCGCGCTTCTATCTGGACCTGGCGGATCTGCGTCTGGAATCGGCCATTTGCCTGTTCCACCAGCGCTTCTCCACCAACACCGTTCCACGCTGGCCGCTGGCTCAGCCGTTCCGCTACCTGGCGCACAACGGTGAGATCAACACCATTACCGGCAACCGCCAGTGGGCCCGCGCCCGTACCTATAAGTTCCAGACCCCGCTGATCCCGGACCTGCACGATGCCGCACCGTTCGTCAACGAAACCGGCTCGGACTCCAGCTCCATGGATAATATGCTGGAGCTGCTGCTGGCGGGCGGGATGGATATCGTGCGCGCCATGCGTCTGCTCGTGCCACCGGCCTGGCAGAACAACCCGGATATGGACCCTGAGCTGCGCGCGTTCTTCGACTTTAACTCCATGCACATGGAGCCGTGGGACGGCCCGGCGGGCATCGTGATGTCCGACGGTCGTTTTGCCGCCTGTAACCTGGACCGTAACGGTCTGCGTCCGGCGCGCTACGTTATCACCAAAGACAAGCTCATCACCTGCGCCTCTGAAGTCGGCATCTGGGATTACCAGCCTGACGAAGTGGTCGAAAAAGGCCGCGTCGGTCCGGGCGAGCTGATGGTGATCGACACCCGCGGTGGGCGTATTCTGCATTCCGCCGAAACCGACAACGATCTGAAGAGCCGCCATCCGTACAAAGAGTGGATGGAGAAAAACGTGCGTCGTCTGGTGCCGTTTGAAGATCTGTCGGACGAAGAAGTGGGCAGCCGCGAGCTGGACGATGACACCCTCGCGAGCTTCCAGAAGCAGTTTAACTACAGCGCGGAAGAACTGGACTCGGTTATTCGCGTGCTCGGCGAAAACGGCCAGGAAGCGGTCGGCTCAATGGGTGACGATACCCCGTTTGCCGTGCTTTCCAGCCAGCCACGCATTATTTACGACTATTTCCGTCAGCAGTTTGCGCAGGTCACTAACCCGCCAATAGACCCGCTGCGCGAAGCCCACGTCATGTCGCTGGCCACCAGCATCGGCCGTGAGATGAACGTATTCTGTGAAGCCGAAGGCCAGGCGCACCGTCTGACCTTTAAATCACCGATCCTGTTGTACTCCGATTTCAAACAGCTCACCACCATGACCGAGGAGCACTATCGCGCCGACACGCTCGATATCACCTTCGACGTGACCGAAACGAGCCTCGAAGAGACGGTGAACGCGCTGTGCGACAAAGCCGAGCAGATGGTACGTAACGGCACCGTTCTGCTGGTGCTGTCTGACCGCAACATCGCGAAAAACCGTCTGCCGGTGCCTGCCCCCATGGCGGTGGGGGCTATCCAGACGCGTCTGGTGGACAAGAGCCTGCGCTGCGATGCCAACATCATCGTTGAAACCGCGAGCGCGCGCGACCCGCACCACTTTGCGGTGCTGTTAGGCTTTGGCGCTACGGCGATTTATCCGTACCTGGCCTACGAAACGCTGGCACGCCTGGTAGATACCCGCGCGATCGACAAAGACTACCGTGCTGTGATGCTGAACTACCGTAACGGCATCAACAAAGGTCTGTACAAGATCATGTCCAAAATGGGCATCTCGACCATCGCCTCTTACCGCTGCTCGAAGCTATTTGAAGCGGTCGGCCTGCATAACGAGGTCGCCAACCTCTGCTTCCAGGGCGTGGTCAGCCGTATCGGTGGCGCCGGTTTTGCTGACTTCCAGCAGGATCTGGTGAACCTGTCGAAACGCGCCTGGCTGGCACGTAAGCCGCTGGAACAGGGCGGCCTGCTGAAATATGTCCACGGGGGTGAGTATCACGCTTATAACCCGGACGTAGTGCGCACGCTGCAACAGGCGGTGCAGAGCGGCGAGTACAGCGATTATCAGCAGTATGCTGAGCTGGTGAACAACCGTCCCGCGGCGACGCTGCGCGATCTCATTGCCCTCAATCCGGGTGAGGAAGCGGTCAGCATTGACGAGGTTGAACCCGCGTCTGAGCTGTTCAAACGCTTCGATACTGCGGCGATGTCCATCGGGGCGCTGAGCCCGGAAGCCCACGAAGCGCTGGCGGAAGCCATGAACAGCATCGGCGGCAACTCCAACTCCGGCGAAGGCGGTGAAGATCCGGCCCGCTACGGCACCAACAAAGTGTCCCGTATCAAGCAGGTGGCGTCCGGTCGCTTTGGCGTAACGCCTGCGTACCTGGTTAACGCCGACGTGATCCAGATTAAGGTCGCTCAGGGGGCAAAACCGGGTGAAGGCGGTCAACTGCCGGGTGATAAAGTCACCCCGTACATCGCTAAGCTTCGCTACTCGGTACCAGGCGTGACGCTGATCTCCCCGCCGCCGCACCACGATATTTACTCTATCGAGGATCTGGCGCAGCTGATTTTCGACCTGAAACAGGTCAACCCGAAAGCGATGATCTCCGTGAAGCTGGTTTCCGAACCGGGCGTTGGCACCATTGCCACCGGCGTGGCGAAAGCCTATGCGGATCTGATCACCATCGCCGGTTACGACGGCGGCACCGGCGCAAGCCCGCTCTCCTCCGTGAAATATGCGGGCTGTCCGTGGGAGCTCGGCCTGGTGGAAACCCAGCAGGCGCTGGTCGCTAACGGCCTGCGTCACAAGATCCGTTTGCAGGTGGACGGTGGGCTGAAAACCGGCCTCGACATCATCAAAGCGGCGATTCTGGGAGCGGAAAGCTTCGGCTTTGGTACCGGCCCAATGGTTGCGCTCGGCTGTAAATACCTGCGTATTTGCCACCTGAACAACTGTGCAACGGGTGTTGCTACCCAGGACGAAAAGCTGCGTAAGAACCACTATCACGGCCTGCCGTTCAAAGTGACTAACTACTTTGACTTCATCGCCCGTGAAACCCGCGAGCTGATGGCGCAGCTGGGCGTGAAGCGTCTGGTGGATCTGATTGGCCGTACCGACCTGCTGAAAGAGCTTGAGGGCTTCACGGCCAAGCAGCAGAAGCTGGAGCTGTCCAAGCTGCTGGAAACCGCTCAGCCGCATCCTGGCAAAGCGGTTTACTGTACCGAGAACAACCCGCCGTTCGACAACGGCGTGCTGAACGCGCAGCTGCTGCAACAGGCGAGGCCGTACGTGGACGAGAAGCAGAGCAAAACGTTCTGGTTTGATATCCGCAACACCGATCGTTCCGTGGGTGCGTCTCTCTCCGGTTACATCGCGCAAACGCACGGTGACCAGGGGCTGGCGTCGGATCCGATTACCGCGCATTTCAGCGGTACCGCGGGTCAGAGCTTCGGCGTGTGGAACGCGGGTGGCGTTGAGTTATACCTGACCGGTGATGCCAACGACTACGTCGGAAAAGGCATGGCGGGCGGTCTGCTGGCGGTGCGTCCTCCGGTTGGTTCAGCCTTCCGCAGCCATGAAGCAAGCATCATCGGCAATACCTGTCTGTACGGTGCAACCGGCGGTCGTCTGTTTGCCGCGGGCCGTGCGGGCGAGCGTTTTGCGGTGCGTAACTCCGGCGCCATCACCGTGGTGGAAGGCATCGGCGATAACGGCTGTGAATACATGACGGGCGGAATTGTGTGCGTCCTGGGTAAAACCGGCGTGAACTTTGGCGCGGGCATGACGGGCGGTTTTGCCTACGTCCTGGATGAAGACGGTGAGTTCCGCAAACGCGTGAACCCTGAGCTGGTGGAAGTGCTGGACGTTGATACTCTGGCCATCCACGAAGAACACCTGCGCGGCTTAATTACCGAACACGTGCAGCATACCGGTTCTTCGCGCGGCGAAGAGATCCTGGCCAACTGGCCGGCGTTCTCTGCGAAATTCGCGCTGGTTAAGCCGAAGTCCAGCGATGTTAAAGCCCTGTTGGGTCACCGTAGTCGTAGCGCAGCAGAGCTGCGCGTGCAGGCGCAGTAAGGAATTCAGATGAGCCAGAACGTTTACCAGTTTATCGACCTTCAGCGTGTTGATCCGCCAAAGAAACCGCTGAAGATCCGTAAAATTGAATTTGTTGAAATCTATGAGCCGTTTTCAGAAGGCCAGGCCAAAGCACAGGCAGACCGCTGCCTGTCCTGCGGTAACCCTTACTGCGAATGGAAGTGTCCGGTCCATAACTACATCCCGAACTGGCTGAAGCTGGCCAACGAAGGGCGTATTTTTGAAGCCGCCGAGCTGTCTCATCAGACCAACACCCTGCCGGAAGTGTGCGGCCGCGTGTGCCCTCAGGATCGTCTGTGTGAAGGCTCCTGTACGCTGAACGACGAGTTTGGCGCGGTGACCATCGGCAACATCGAACGCTATATCAACGATAAAGCGTTCGAGATGGGCTGGCGTCCGGATATGACCGGTGTGCGTCAAACCGACAAGCGCGTGGCGATTATCGGCGCGGGCCCGGCAGGCCTGGCCTGTGCGGACGTGCTGACCCGTAACGGCGTGAAGGCGGTGGTCTTCGATCGCCACCCAGAGATTGGCGGCCTGCTGACCTTCGGTATCCCGGCCTTCAAGCTGGAGAAAGAGGTCATGACCCGCCGCCGCGAAATCTTCACCGGCATGGGCATTGAGTTCAAACTCAACACCGAAGTAGGCCGCGACGTACAGCTCGACGACCTGCTGAAGGATTACGACGCCGTGTTCCTGGGCGTGGGAACCTATCAGTCCATGCGCGGTGGTCTGGAGAACGAAGATGCGCCAGGCGTGTACGACGCGCTGCCGTTCCTGATTGCGAATACCAAACAGCTAATGGGCTACGGCGAGACCGCCGATGAGCCGTTCGTCAGTATGGAAGGCAAACGCGTGGTGGTGCTGGGCGGCGGTGATACCGCGATGGACTGCGTGCGTACCTCCATTCGTCAGAATGCGGCGCATGTCATCTGTGCCTACCGTCGTGACGAAGAGAACATGCCGGGTTCTAAACGCGAAGTGAAAAACGCGCGTGAAGAGGGCGTCGAGTTCCAGTTCAACATTCAGCCTCTGGGTATTGAAGTGAATGCCAACGGTAAAGTGAGCGGCGTGAAGATGGCGCGCACGGAGATGGGTGCGCCAGATGCGAAAGGCCGTCGTCGCGCGGAGATCGTGGCCGGTTCTGAACACGTGATCCCGGCTGATGCCGTGGTGATGGCGTTTGGTTTCCGTCCTCACAGCATGGAGTGGCTGGCGAAGCACAGCGTAGAGCTGGACTCTCAGGGCCGCATCATTGCGCCAGAAGGCAGCGACAACGCGTTCCAGACCAGCAACCCTAAAATCTTCGCCGGTGGCGACATCGTTCGTGGCTCTGACCTGGTGGTCACGGCGATTGCCGAAGGCCGTAAAGCGGCTGATGGGATCATGAACTTCCTCGAAGTGTAAATAATAATGCCCGGCAATGCCGGGCATTATTTTTATATTCTGCCAGTTTCTGAATATTACAGATACTTGATGGTAAACGTTGCCTGACCATCCATGTTGGTATCATCAGTAATAGCCAGCGTATTGGTATCCTGAATCGCAGCAGAAACCGCCATCGGAATGACCAGGTTTTTAAACGCAACTGGCGCGGTGCTGCCAACTGTAGCAACGGATACAATCTGGCTACCGTCATTAACCATCAGTGTGCCGTTATCAGACCAGCTGGTGCCGTTGTCTGCGCTGTAGATCGCCCCAACAGTGGCACCATCAGCAGTAATCGTGTCGTTTTTCACGAAAATGGTGTAGTTACCGATGTTAACGTTTCCTGCGGTCTTATTCAGACCAAACATATTGAGCGGCTGAATAATATCGTTACCGTTACCCGCACCATCTTTAACCATAATGTTTGGCGCAGTACCAGTACGGTCGTCAGAAACGCTAAAGCCCGCTTTGGTCAGCGCAGGGCAGGTAATAGAAAGAGAGAAATCTTTCTGGCCCAGCTGGTTAATAGCAGTGGTGTTCAGGGCTGACAGGTGGATCGTACCGTAATCTACCACGCCACCGCCGCTGATTTCAGGGATGCAACTGCTATTTGTCAGAACGCCTGTGACTTTCAGTACGGCGGTGTCTGCGGCAAAGGCAGAAGATACAAACATGACAAGCATAGAAGCCAATACAACATTTTTCATTTGTTAATTCTTAACGTTAATGTAAATGTTCTTTCTGCTTTTAATAAAGTGGGCTACTCTCGCTATTAAAAACAGAATTTTCTAAACAAAGAGGGAAGTTACTCCCTCTACATATTCAAACCTAAATAATCCGCTGTAAGCGTAAATGCTAATATAGCCTTACACAACGACAGAGCGGGATATTAATACCCAAATAACTTAAAGGTATTTCAGGGTAATTGTTGCCTGACCATCTAAAGATGTATCGTCAGTAATCGCCAGCGTATCGGTCCCCTGAATAGCCAGAGAGGTAACCAGTGGGAAAACCGCAGTGGTAAATGCAACAGGGGTCGTTGTGCCTGTGGTTGCGGCACTGATAATGGAGATACCGTCGCTGCGAACCGCACCGCCTGATTCCCATTTAGAGCCATTCCAGTCGACGTTTGAAAAAATTTCGTCGCCCTCTTGCCCATCAATGGTGACTTTCTTATTTTTGATGAAAAGCATATAGTTACCAATATTCACACCACCTGTGGTTTTACCTACGCCATACTGATAGTAAGAAATGTTTTGCATTGTGCCGTTGAAATCGACATTAATACCAGCCTTACTTGACTCGCGATCGTCATTCACAACCCAACCAACCTGAGTAGGCGCACCGCATGTAATCGTCAGGTTAATATCTTTGTCACCTAACTGGTTAACAGCTGTTGCAGAGAGCTCACCCAAATGGATAGTGCCATAATCTACGACACCGCCGTTACTTAACTGAGGAGTACAAGCGGCATTTGTCAGCTTACCTTTTACCTGCAATACTGCGGTATCAGCAGCAAATGCGGAAGCGACACAAAGAGACAACGCGGTAGCGAGAAGAACTTTTTTCATTTGTTAATCCTTAACATTATTGATTCACGGAAACCCAACCCAATCTTTTATTCATGTAAAGAATGGGTTGTATATTCCGCACTTACTAATTGAATGGCGTACCATTCGTGATAAAACAATCCTGCAACGCTTAAAGATAACGTTATTACGATATCATCACCACATTGCCTATGGATTATTTTGCAATATTTTCCAGCTTAAATCGCTTTCCAGCGTTGTTTGATCGGCATTATTACTGAATGCACTTTCATTAAGCACAGGGAATATCGTAGCTGTAAATGTCATCTGCTGGCCCGTAACGGCCTGGTTATTTTCAACCGCGACGACGGCTTCATTATTTCTTAAATAGAATGGCGAAGGCGACCCGCTTTCCGGCGTAAAGTTAAGCTGATCAACCGTTTTACCCACGGTATAGCTTTTGCCATCAACATTCATATCATCAATTTTAACTGCGACACCGCCATTCTGACCAAAACGGAAGCGACCTTTCTCTCCAGCATTACCCTGTAAAAGCACTGCCAGCTTCTGTTTGTCTGGACAAAACACATTCACGGTAACTTCCCGTTCCGGCAATTTATGCCAGCTTTGCTGAGACGTAACAATATCGTCACGCTTGAGCTGTTTATAATCTACAATGGGCTGAGAAAGCGTGATCTGACAATCTTCGGCAAGCGTCAAACCGGGTAAACAAAACGCCAGAAACGTCGCTACTTTGATTACGCGCTGAGTCTTCATTGGCATACTCCGTTTACTTCCTCATAGAACGCTTCGTCATCTTTTTTATCACTTAAGGTATAGTGAATCTGACAAAGCCGATTGTTATTGTCATCCATGGCATACAGCCCTTTCAGCTGATCGGCATCATTGATAAACACATGGCCGTCATCCACGCTGGTGACGATATAATTGCCCTTCTCATCAACAATGGATAACCCCTTCGCCAGTGGTGTACCATCCGCTCTCTTCACCCGCAGCATCACGCGACGGCTATTCAGAATTTTAAAGCTGACTTCACTGACGGAAGCATGCCCTGCCGCAACGTATTTAATGCCGTTCGCCAGCGTCATGCTTGGCGGAAGTTTATTGGCATCAATTTCAATACGGGAGTTACGCCACTCATTCAGCCCCGGTACCACAGCCTGTCCCCAATGATCGGTCCAGATGGTGCCCTGCGGCGTTGAAATCTCTACGCCACTCTTCGGCTCGTTCAGCTTAGCGATGGCGAACGTATCTTTAATAGCGTACGGCGAGAAGGTCACGCCATCTTTATGCATTGCGATACCGCCCGTCAGCGTTGCGCTATAGTTGCGCTGGTTACTACCGCTGCTGCCCCCACCAACGCTCAACTGGGTATAGTGCAGGTTAGTGTTGATATTGCCGTTAAAGCTATTCTCATTCTCATCGTTATCACGATCCGCAGAGATATAATAATTGGTGTTATCGCCAATGGCGCCGCTGTTCGCGACACCATAGGTGGTTCTGTCACCCTGCTTGCGCATATAGCTGCTCAGGCTTTGCGAGCCGCCGAGTGGAATGCTCAGGTTGACGTAGAGCATATCGTCATCCTGCTCGTCATCAGTATTTCCGACGGCGCTCTGCCAGTTCACGGTGATGCTGGCATATTTAAAGGTTTTACCCCACGACAGCAGCAGGTAGCGGCTGTCCTCGTAGTTTGCGCTCTGGTTGTAGTTAAACCCTGCGCTAAACGTACCCGCAATCCCTGTCGCAAAACTTACGTTGCCGCTGTAAGTATTATCATTAGGCTGAAATTCATCATCCAGCGCATCGGCAAGCTCGCGGTAACCGCTGCTAAAATGCGTTGCGCTGGCGGAAAGGCTCACGTGTTCACCCAGCGTTAAATCGCTTTGCAGCTCGGTTTTGAGCCCGCTATTACTGTCGCCAAACTGCTCTTTACTTGCCGCAGCGGTAGTCGTGATGCCCCATATATCAGAGAGCATAAACTCCGCGCTGCCGCCCGCAGCCTGATACTTTTCTGCCACTGCGCCGGATGCCAGTACGTTCATCCATGGTGTGATACGCCAGCCGTCAGAGACGTTCACGACCAGCGGATCGCTATAATCGCTGTCAATACTCCGTACCTGGCCCACAGACATGGTCAATCCCTGCGGACGCCCCAGCTTGCGGGTTCTGACTGCGGAAGCAGGCACAATGAAGTGGCTTGAAGAGCCATCTGATTCCACGACAGTCACGTCGAGATCGACGTTATTTCTGACAACTGGCACATCGTCCAGGGTAAACGGACCCGCCGGCACTAACGTACTGTAGACGAGACGACCACTCTGGCGCACCTCAACGCGCGCCTGCGAGGAACGGGCGATACCCGATACGCTTACGCCAGTCCCGTCCCTTTCCAGGCCGTTGGTGGGCATGAGCTGCACCCCCGTAATCGGCACGCCGCTTAATACACCGGACATGGCGTTAATTTCACCCACCTGCATGGTCAGGCGCTGGGGAACAAATACATGCTCCGCGTAGGTGTAAATGCTTTCCGCATTTTTATCGCCATCATCATCCGTCAGGATATAGCGGCTGCGCACAGACCAGTCCATCGTATTAAAGCCAGCCTCCAGGCTAGCCTGCGAATAGCGGCTGTTATCGCTGTCGCCATATTCGTTACGGGTACTGAATAATGAGTAGTTCAGTAACCCCGCCGTGCCACCTTGCTGAAAGTGTTTAATATTGGAGGTTAAACTGTTAATTGCCTCCTGGGGTAAATAAAGCTCTACCGCGTCCTGGTTTGGTAATGCGTTGACAACCGCCTGCGCATAATCGCTGCGGATATCATGGCACGCTTCGCCAGCCTTGAGCGGGACAGGCATAATCCCGGCAAAATCCAGAAAATCTTTATCAATACAGAGCTCGCCGTCTTCATTAAAACGTGCAGCGGCCGTACCACGATCTTTCCCATTCACTTTAACCTGTACAGAGTGTGTGCCGGGTAAGAATCGTGGCGCTTGTGCAAAGTAATGGTTTAAATCGGGGCTTAATCCACGTGACTGAATAATGCCCGTATCAAACGTCACTTCCCTCGCATACAAAGAGGGTGACGCGAGGACTACCAGAGGTAATGTGCCGCAAAGAATAGCGCGGACACAAAGTGCAAGGCGGCTTTTTTTACACACCGTCATATCCCTATTGAGTGTTATTTATTTAATTCTGAAACAAAGCTCGGTACTTCCACACCGTAGCGACTGGCCGGGAAAAATTTCACTTTATTATCGCCGCTCACCGTTTTCTTCAGCGTTGCGGTCATACTTTGGCCTGGTAAAATATACGTTTTAGGTAGCGTGCCTGCGGTGCCAGATGGCTGAGTCATAACGTTTTGTGCCAGACGCACAACGTATTTGCTGGGGTTTTTCACCGTAAGCGTTGTACCCGTTGCGTTCCATTCCAGGTACTTCCATGCATCGGTAACAACCGCCAGTTTCGCCGGACGGATAAGCACAGGCAAATCCTGACGAAGATTAAATCCGATCTTAATGTTCTTGTTATCGCTTTTCGGCGGAATACCCTCGAACGTCACACGTTTATAGTGCTCAGCCTCCAGCGGTTCTTTATTTTGTAAAATAAAACGAAGCTGCTGGGTCTGGCCAGGCTCCAGACGTACCACCGGTTGGGTGGAAATCAGTTTTAAACCCTGATCGTCCGGTAAATCAAGGACATTGGTATATAACAGAGCCGGAAAGCTGTCCGTATTTTTAACGTTGATCGTACCGCTGTGCGTTGCCTCATCAATTACCAGTAAACTGGTTTCAGGAACCATTCCTGCTGCATACGTCGAGAATTGAGCTGAAAACAGAGCGGCAGCAATAACGGACTTCAGTAAGGTTTTCTTTAAACAAGACATAATTATCACTCCTTTAATCCACAACACAACATTCCATGTTCACGTGTAGTTAGAAAGGAATAAACAAGATATGTTTATTCCCTTTTTAATTAATATACCGATTTTAAAATATTATAACTTTTAAAATATTATAAATATTTCAGGCTGATAGTCAGCTGACCATCAAGTGTGGTATCGTCGGTAATGGCCAGCGTGGTAGTATCCTGAATAGCCAGTGATGTCACCAGCGGGAATGTTGCAGTCAGGAATGCCAATGGAACTTTTTCGCCAGATTTTGCAACAGTAAACTCACGGATGTTTTGAGCCTGACTAGAACCATTCGTGCTCGTGGTCCACTTGGAGGTATCCCCATTCTGAGTGTAAATAGGATCAACTGTCGCCCCGTCAGCGGTTACGCTATCAACCTTAACAAACATTGCATAGCTGCCGATGTTCACGCCGCCCGTTGTTTTACCTACACCGTAGGTCTGACTAGAATTGGATAGGCTTGCACCGGTAAACATTGCGTTATTAACGGTTAAACCCGCATTCGTCTCTGCACGATCGTCAACCATAGTCCACGAAACTTTCGTCGCAGCAGAACAAGTGATGGTTAGATCGATATTATTCTGACCTAACTGGTTTACTGCGCTGGCAGACAATGAACCAAGGTGAATAGTACCGTAATCTACTACGCCACCTTTACTTAATTCTGGAGTACAGGCAGCATTTGTCAGCTTACCTTTTACCTGCAATACTGCGGTATCAGCAGCAAATGCGGAAGCGACGCAAAGAGACAGTGCGGTGGCAATAAGAACTTTTTTCATTCGTTAATCCTTAACATATGATAATTAAAAATAGGTTTCCATCAGGTACAAAACTATTTTTGCAATATGAGCTGTCACTGGGGAACTTTATAATATTATTTTTATAAATATATGCAATTTAGCAAATTTAATTTATACTTTTAGTTTCTCTGATATAATAATCATGAATTATTAAATCGGGTATTACGCAAGGCTACCCGCTTAAATTATTCATTGCGTTTATTATTGTAACCATTCTTCTCGAGATAAAAAAAACGAAAAATGCAGTCCCATATTCTTATTTTTCGATCAATTTAAAAAATATATAATTTTCTCCAAAAAAAACGGCCAGGCATAAACCTGACCGTTAAGATTAAAATTGAGTTAGCGTTATTTTACAACGCGTAATGCCGGACGTCCTCCGCGCGGCGGCGGATCGTCATCAGGATCGTTATCATCTTCGCGATCGGGCTTATCACCATCAATCACAGACATCACCGTTTCGCTCTCGGTCCCAACGCCGCCCTCTTCATCATTCAGGCTGGCAACCTCTTCATCATAAGCTGCTTCCGGCTCAAACATGGTGCCCGCACCGTTTTCACGGGCGTAGATAGCCAGCACAGCTGCCAGCGGCACGGAAACCTGACGCGGCACGCCGCCGAAGCGCGCATTAAAGCGCACTTCGTCGTTCGCCAGCTCCAGGTTACCCACTGCGCGTGGCGCAATATTCAGTACAATCTGTCCGTCGCGCGCGTATTCCATTGGAACCAGCACGCCCGGCAACGTCACATCCACAACCAGGTGCGGCGTGAGCTGGTTATCCAGCAGCCATTCATAGAAGGCGCGCAGCAGATACGGACGGCGTGGTGAAAGTTGTGACATTTCCACAGTCATTAGCCTCGGCCGAGACGCATTTCACGTTCCGGTTCAGTTAAGGATGCCAGGAAAGAGTCGCGTTCAAAGACGCGAGTCATGTAGCCTTTCAGCTCTTTCGCGCCAGGACCGCTGAACTCTACGCCCAGGGTTGGCAGACGCCACAGCAGCGGAGCCAGGTAGCAATCTACCAGGCTGAACTCGTCGCTCAGGAAGAAAGGCTTTTGACCAAATACCGGCGCAATCGCCAGCAGCTCTTCACGCAGCTGTTTACGTGCAGCATCCGCTTCAGAAGAGGAACCGTTGACAATAACGTTCATCAGCGAGTACCAGTCTTTCTCGATACGCTGCATGTACAGGCGGCTTTCACCACGCGCAACAGGATAAACAGGCATCAGCGGCGGATGCGGGAAACGCTCATCCAGGTATTCCATAATGATACGGGATTCCCACAGGGTCAGCTCGCGATCCACCAGCGTCGGTACGCTTTGGCTCGGGTTGAGATCGATCAGATCCTGAGGCGGGTTATCCTTTTCCACATGCTCGATCTCAAAACTGACACCCTTCTCGGCCAGCACGATACGAACCTGATGGCTATAAATGTCAGTAGGACCAGAAAACAGCGTCATTACCGAACGTTTGTTGGCAGCGACAGCCATGAAAACCTCCAGGTATATTCAGAATTTTTACTGCTACCAGCCCAACGGGGCCAGCCAGATGATGTATCGCCCATCCCAGAGAAGACACATTGTTCAAGAATCGAACAAAAATCGAGTATTCACCGATATTTGGGCAGAAAATTGGATGATAGTTTACCAGATTTTGATGGCTTTGTGGTGAGGGGATTCCGGAAATGTGGAAAAAGAGAAGATATATGAAATGTTACTGTGGATAACCTGCGTATTATCCATAAAAAAACCCGCCGAAGCGGGTTTTTCGCCAATCGTTCTGCGTAAGCAGAATGGATTAACGTTTGGAGAACTGTGGACGACGACGTGCTTTACGCAGACCCACTTTCTTACGTTCAACCTGACGCGCGTCACGAGTAACGAAGCCAGCTTTACGCAGTTCAGAACGCAGGGATTCGTCGTACTCCATCAGAGCGCGGGTGATACCGTGACGGATCGCACCTGCCTGACCGGAGATACCACCACCTTTAACGGTGATGTACAGATCCAGTTTTTCTACCATATCAACCAGTTCCAGCGGCTGGCGAACTACCATGCGGGCAGTTTCGCGACCGAAGTATTGTTCCAGAGAACGCTGGTTGATTACGATTTTACCACTGCCCGGTTTGATGAAAACGCGAGCTGCGGAACTTTTGCGGCGACCAGTGCCGTAGTATTGATTTTCAGCCATTGCCTATAATCCCGATTAGATGTCAAGAACTTGCGGTTGCTGTGCCGCGTGGTTGTGCTCATTGCCTGCGTAAACTTTCAGTTTACGGAACATAGCACGACCCAGCGGGCCTTTTGGCAGCATGCCTTTAACCGCGATTTCAATCACACGCTCAGGACGGCGGGCAATCATCTCTTCAAAGGTCGCTTCTTTGATACCACCGATGTGGCCGGTGTGGTGGTAGTACATTTTGTCAGTACGCTTGTTGCCGGTAACAGCAACTTTGTCAGCGTTCAGAACGATGATGTAATCACCGGTATCAACGTGCGGAGTGTATTCCGCTTTATGCTTACCGCGCAGGCGACGAGCCAGTTCAGTAGCCAGACGGCCCAGAGTTTTACCGGTCGCGTCAACAACATACCAGTCGCGCTGTACGGTTTCTGGTTTAGCTGTAAAAGTTTTCATTAAAAGCTTACCCAAATAATAAGTTACACGTTGGTGAACACCCAAACGTTTAGTCAGTTGAGGTTCACACGACAAAGTCCGGCAAACCTACCCCTTCGAATAGCACATGCCGACACATAGAAAGTTTCGGGAAAAAAACCTTCTCGTAACGTGGGGTCGCAAGATTATAGAGAAGTTGAGGTCAAAGATCGACCCTTAAATGTGATTTGGAATGGGTTTTTCGGGGTTGCGTACTGTGCGGTCTGGTGCCCTCACCCCCAGCCCCTCTCCCACGGGGAGAGGGGCGCATTTATTACGGCATATGCTCACGCTTGAGGTACTCTTCGCTCTGCATCTCTTGCAGGCGCGACAGGCAGCGCTGGAACTCAAACTTCAGGCGCTCGCCCTGATAGATCTCATATAAAGGCACCTCGGCGCTGACCACCAGCTTAACGTGGCGCTCGTAAAACTCATCTACCAGCGCGATGAAGCGGCGCGCTTCGCTCTCCATGAGTGGGGTCATAACGGGCACATCCCACAACATAACGGTATGGAACAGACGTGAAAGCGCAATGTAGTCATGCTGGCTGCGGGCGTCCACGCAGAGCGTTGCAAACGAGACGGCCAGCGTCTGGTTCTCTACGCCAAGCGTCGACAACGGGCGATGATTAATCTCCAGCGCTGGCGCGTTATCCCGCGGTGCCCCTGCCAGCGCCAGCCAGAGTTTATCCATCTCGCTGGCTGTGTCGGCGTTCAGCGGTGAAAGCCACAGGTGCGCCTGCGTTAATGTGCGCAGACGATAATCGACGCCGGCATCGACATTCATGATGTCGCAGTGCTGCTTAATGGCATCTATGGCTGGCAGGAAACGCGCCCGCTGAAGACCATTGCGATAAAGCTCATCCGGCGGGATATTTGAGGTCGCCACCAGGGTGATCCCACGCGCAAACAGCGCTTTCATGAGGCCCCCCAGCAGCATGGCATCCGTAATATCGGAAACAAAGAACTCGTCGAAGCAGAGCACGTCCGTTTCCGCCTTGAAGCGATCGGCCACAATCTCCAGCGGGTCGGTTTCGCCCTGGAGCGCCGTCAGCTCTTCATGGACCCGCAGCATAAAACGGTGAAAGTGCAGACGCTGCTTACGCGTGCCGGGCAGGCTCTGGTAGAACATGTCCATCAGCCAGGTCTTACCCCGCCCAACGCCACCCCACATATATAATCCACGAACCGGTGCGTTTACCGTGGGCTCTTTTTTGCCCAGTAAACGGCCGAATGCCGCCTTCAGCCCACTGCTCTGCACCGCATCGGCGGGTTTCGCCAGAATTTCCTGATAAATCGTGTCCAGGCGGTTAACCGCTTCACGCTGGACATCATCCGGCTGGTGTGTGCCCTCGCTCAGGGCCAGTTGGTAACGCGATGAAGGGGACAGGTTTTGCATGATGTTGTTGTTATTCCTTTAGTTAAACCTCACCAGCGCGCGTGGCTGATGAAAAAAAGGCCGTTCTACACTACGCGATGATACGTCAGGATTCCACTTCTGCGGAAATAGCGGTTATAGTGGCATAATCAGGCACAGGCAGGAGCCGAGCCAACACCCTACGGAACAACAAGACAACGGGAGAAGTTCATGACCTGGGAATATGCGCTAATCGGTTTAGTCGTCGGCATCATCATTGGTGCTGTGGCCATGCGTTTCGGTAACCGCAAATTGCGTCAGCAGCAGTCACTGCAATACGAACTGGAAAAGAACAAAGCCGAACTGGAAGAATATCGCGAAGAGCTGGTCAGCCACTTTGCCCGTAGCGCTGAGCTGCTGGACAACATGGCGACAGATTATCGCCAGCTCTACCAGCACATGGCGAAAAGCTCCAGCAGCCTGCTGCCGGAAATGACCGCGGAGACCAACCCCTTCCGCAATCGTCTGGCTGATTCTGAAGCCGGTAACGATCAGGCACCGGTTCAGATGCCACGCGACTATTCAGACGGCGCGTCCGGCCTGCTGCGCGGTGGCGTAAAACGCGATTAATCGCACAACCTGAATAAATTTTACGGGCGCACCTTATGCGCCCGTCCTTTCTTCCCGTCCCCAGCTATTATTTAGTCAAACACCTCATTGTTCAGCGGTTGAAAATTCAATAACATCAAGATGTTTTTGGGGCCGTTCTTTTTCATTCCAGGATACGAGAGTCAGCATCGATGAAGAAAAAAAACCAGCTGTTGAGCGCCTTAGCGTTAAGTGTCGGGTTATCTCTCTCGGCGTCCTTCCCCGTCAGTGCGGCACTGCCTTCGCAGGTGCCTGGACAAGAAGCCATTCCCAGCCTTGCGCCGATGCTTGAAAAAGTCCTGCCTGCGGTAGTCAGCGTTCAGGTGGAAGGGACGGCACGCCAAAGCCAGCGTATTCCCGAAGAGCTGAAGAAATATTTTGGCGAAGACGCGCCGGATCAGCAGGCTCAGCCGTTTGAAGGTCTGGGCTCAGGGGTAATTATCGACGCGGCTAAGGGCTATATCCTGACCAATAACCACGTGATCAGCCAGGCCGATAAAATCAGCGTTCAGCTGAACGATGGCCGGGAGTTTGACGCCAAACTGATCGGCGGTGACGATCAGAGTGATATCGCCCTGCTACAGGTACAAAACCCCAGCAACCTGACCCAGATCGCCATTGCTGATTCCGATAAGCTGCGCGTCGGTGATTTTGCTGTCGCGGTCGGTAACCCGTTCGGCTTAGGCCAGACCGCCACCTCCGGAATTGTCTCCGCCCTGGGGCGCAGCGGCCTGAATCTCGAAGGGCTGGAAAATTTCATCCAGACCGATGCCTCCATCAACCGGGGCAACTCCGGCGGTGCGCTGCTTAATCTGAACGGTGAGCTGATCGGCATCAACACCGCTATCCTCGCGCCAGGCGGCGGCAGCATCGGGATTGGTTTTGCCATTCCGAGCAACATGGCGAAAACTCTGTCTCAACAGCTGATTCAGTTTGGCGAGGTTAAGCGCGGTCTGCTGGGCATCAAAGGCATGGAGATGAGCGCCGATATCGCCAAAGCCTTTAAGCTCAACGTCCAGCGCGGGGCGTTTGTCAGCGAAGTGCTGCCCAACTCAGGCTCTGCGAAAGCGGGCGTGAAATCCGGCGACGTTATTGTCAGCCTGAACGATAAACCACTGAGCAGCTTCGCTGAATTACGGTCACGCATTGCCACCACGGAGCCGGGCGCTAAAGTGAAGCTGGGCCTGATCCGCGAGGGCAAACCGCTGACCGTGGAAGTGACGCTGGACAAGAGCACCTCCTCTTCCGCCAGCGCAGAACAGATCTCCCCGGCTCTACAGGGCGCTACGCTGAGCGACGGTCAGCTTAAAAACGGCACAAAAGGCATTTCTGTCACTACCGTTGAGAAGAGCAGCCCGGCCGCGCAGGCAGGTTTGCATCAGGACGACGTGATCGTGGGCGTGAACCGTACTCGCGTGCAGTCTATTGCCGAAATGCGTAAGGTGCTGGAGAGTAAACCGGCGGTCATTGCCCTGCAAATTATCCGTGGCAACGATACCCTCTACATTTTACTGCGTTAACCATTTGCGACTCCGGGCATCGCCGCTGCGTGTGATGTCCGGATAACTCATGTTATGCTGCAAACCGTTCCTTCTTTAACGACACACGCATCATGCTTTTAAAGCTCTTTCGTTCAATTGTCATTGGTTTGATCGTTGCCGGTCTGCTGCTGGTGGCTATGCCATCTTTACGCCAGTTCAACAAACTGTCGGCTCCTCAGTTCGACAGCACGGATGAAACGCCTGCGACGTACAATCAGGCGGTACGCCGTGCCGCCCCCGCCGTGGTTAACGTCTATAACCGCGGGCTTAACAGTTCTGCTCATAACCAGCTGGAGATCCGCACGCTCGGTTCCGGTGTGATCATGGATGACCGGGGCTACATCATCACCAATAAACACGTCATTAACGATGCCGACCAGATTATCGTCGCCTTGCAGGATGGCCGCGTGTTTGAAGCCCTGCTGGTGGGGTCGGACAGCCTGACCGATCTGGCGGTGCTGAAGATCAACGCCACCGGCGGTCTGCCGACTATCCCGATTAATCGCAAACGAACGCCGCATATCGGCGATGTGGTACTGGCGATCGGTAACCCGTACAACCTGGGCCAGACCATCACTCAGGGGATCATCAGCGCGACCGGTCGAATCGGCCTGAACCCGTCAGGGCGGCAGAACTTCCTGCAAACCGATGCCTCTATCAACCACGGTAACTCCGGCGGTGCGCTGGTGAACTCTCTGGGCGAACTGATGGGCATTAACACCCTCTCCTTCGACAAGAGCAACGACGGCGAAACACCGGAAGGGATTGGCTTTGCCATTCCATTCCAGCTGGCGACCAAGATCATGGACAAGCTGATCCGCGATGGCCGCGTGATCCGTGGCTACATCGGTATTGGTGGGCGTGAAATCGCACCGATGCATACGCAGGGCGGTGGTATCGATCAGATCCAGGGGATTGTGGTCAACGAAGTGGCGCCTGGCGGCCCGGCGGCCAATGCAGGTATCCAGGTGAACGACGTTATCCTTTCCGTCAACGGTACGCCAGCGGTCTCTGCGCTGGAAACCATGGACCAGGTGGCTGAGATTCGCCCGGGCTCCATCATCCCTGTTGAAGTCATGCGTAATGACAAGAAGCTGACGATCCAGGTCACCATCCAGGAATACCCGGCCACTAACTGACGGGCATAAAAAAACGGAGCTTAGCGCTCCGTTTTTTTTACCGGGACAAGATCACTTGTTAACGAACTCTTCGCCCAGCGTGATGTCTTTCTTCAGCGTATCCAGCATGCCTTCCATCGCGTTTTGCTCAAACGCGCTCAGCGTGCCGATAGACTTACGCTCTTCAACACCGTTTTTACCCAGCAGCAGCGGCTGAGAGAAGAAGCGCGCGTGTTCACCATCGCCTTCAACATAGGCGCATTCAACAACGCCTTTTTCGCCCTGCAACGCGCGAACCAGAGACAGGCCGAAACGTGCCGCCGCCTGACCCATAGACAGGGTTGCAGAACCGCCACCCGCCTTCGCTTCCACCACTTCGGTGCCTGCGTTCTGAATGCGTTTAGTCAGGTCAGCCACTTCCTGCTCGGTGAAGCTCACGCCCGGGATCTGCGACAGCAGAGGCAGGATGGTCACGCCAGAGTGACCGCCGATAACCGGCACTTCCACTTCCGTTGGCTGCTTGCCTTTCAGCTCAGCCACGAAGGTGTTGGAGCGGATGATATCCAGCGTAGTTACGCCGAACAGTTTGTTCTTGTCGTAAACGCCTGCTTTCTTCAGTACTTCTGCTGCGATGGCAACGGTGGTGTTCACCGGGTTGGTGATGATACCGATGCACGCTTTCGGGCAGGTTTCAGCGATCTGCTGAACCAGGTTTTTCACGATGCCCGCGTTGACGTTGAACAGGTCTGAACGATCCATACCCGGTTTACGTGCAACACCCGCGGAGATCAGCACCACGTCGGCACCCTGCAACGCAGGACGCGCATCTTCACCGGAGAAGCCTTTGATTTTCACAGCTGTCGGGATGTGGCTCAGGTCAACCGCCACACCTGGGGTTACCGGAGCAATATCGTACAGGGAGAGTTCTGAGCCTGAAGGCAGTTGGGTTTTCAGTAGTAGGGCAAGCGCCTGGCCGATACCACCAGCAGCGCCGAGGACTGCGACTTTCATCCTAAACTCCTTATTATGGTTAACTTAAGTATCTGTAACTCCGTTGCGGCGACCATAATTCAGCACGTCATTAATTACAATTTTCATCGCTAAAGAATTTGAGGTCGCACGTCTTTCACCTTCACCTGAATACTATCGGGCTGTAGGCAACAACGAATTAAGAGGGGGTTACAATACACCCTGCCACGCCACCAAAACAACATCATTTTGATAACATTTAATTTACTTTTAAGGTTATTTGCGCGGCGTGACCCAGGCATGTTTTCCGATAACGAAATCTGATAAAATCTCTCCCTTTCATAACATTATTTCAGCCTGGCGCCAGGTAGATAATTTGCATAAAAATTCATCCACATGCATAATAATGTTGTTTCTATCGTCATATTCCGGGTGACTTATGCGAAGCTCGTCTAAGCAAGAAGAATTAGTGAAGGCGTTTAAAGCGCTACTCAAAGAAGAGAAATTCAGTTCTCAGGGAGAAATTGTTCAGGCGTTGCAGGAACAAGGCTTCGACAACATCAACCAGTCGAAGGTCTCTCGCATGTTAACCAAGTTTGGAGCGGTGCGTACGCGCAACGCCAAAATGGAAATGGTTTATTGCCTGCCTGCTGAACTTGGCGTGCCAACGACCTCCAGCCCGCTGAAAAACCTGGTTCTGGACATCGACTATAACGATGCCGTGGTCGTGATCCACACCAGCCCGGGCGCAGCCCAGCTGATTGCCCGCCTGCTGGACTCGCTGGGTAAAGCAGAGGGGATCCTCGGAACCATCGCCGGTGATGACACCATTTTTACCACCCCGGCAAATGGTTTCTCGGTGAAAGACCTCTACGAAGCGATTCTGGTCCTGTTCGAACAGGAGCTGTAATTGTCTGCCCCGTAGCGCCTGACTGCGGGGATCATTCTGCTGCTTCCGCGTTTTACCCTGCTTTTCTCTGCCTGCTGTTTTTGCAAATAGTGCTTTTTACCACCTGTTAACATTCATTCAGTGAATGATCTGCCGCAAAATCGCACAAAAAATCAAATTGATCTATCGCTTTGATTTAGACAAGAAAAAACCATAAACCTCGCATTGTGGCGCTCCTTTTTATGCATTCGCGTTATAAAAAATGATTTTTTTAACACGTAATAACAGGCGAAACCATTAGTCTGGTATTAATTTTTTGCGTGATTAGTGTATACTTGATTTTGTGATGAGGGTCACAGAACAAAGACCCCAGTAAAATAATTGACGAGGTAAATAATCATGAAAATTAAAACCACTGTAGCTACCCTGAGCGTACTGTCAGTCCTGTCATTCGGTGCGTTTGCAGCCGACACCATTAATGCCGAACAGGCACAATCCCGTCAGGCTATCGGGACTGTTTCTGTTGGTGCCATCGGTACGTCTCCGATGGACATGCACGAAATGCTGAACAAAAAAGCGGAAGAACAGGGTGCGTCATCTTATCGCATCATCGAAGCGCGCAGTGGCGACCACTGGCACGCTACCGCAGAACTGTACAAATAAACCCTCGTCGTATCTCATCATACGACTTGCCCCTGACCTCCCGGTCAGGGGCTTTTTTATCACTGGCGCACGTTGAAACGCAGTTGCCCTTCCAGCTCCTCCTCCGCTTCATCAAACAATAAAATCAATGCGCCAAAGCGTCTGCGCAGTTTTTCAGGCAGATGGGTAAATTCGATTTCCAGCGGTAACGGCAGCCTGTCGCCGGTAACCACATCCCACAGCATATCAAGATTGCTTACGCTGCCCCGCTCCAGGTCGAACGCCCGAATAAACTCGCGATAGAAGTCTTCCTGACTCTCAATTTCGTCAAAATCAAAGGTATAAATTTTCATTGCCAGCCACCCGGTACAGGCGGGCGGCAAATGCCGCCCTGTCTATTATAATCCCCCGATATGCAGGGTTTTAACTTCCAGAAACTCCTCCAGCCCCAGCACGGACCCCTCGCGGCCCAGCCCGGACTCTTTTACGCCCCCAAACGGACCCAGTTCGGTCGAGACCGCACATTCATTAATTCCGATCATGCCGCTCTCAATGGCCTGTGAGACGCGGAACACGCGCGAAAGATTCTGGGTATAAAAGTAGGCCGCCAGCCCGTAAGGCGTATTGTTAGCGCGCATAACCACTTCGTCTTCCGACGTGAAGCGGAAGCAGGCGGCTACGGGACCAAAGGTCTCCTCTTCTGCCAGCTTCATGCCTTCATGGCAGTCACCGAGTACGGTTGGCATCCAGAAGTTGCCGCCAAGCTCGTGCGGTTTACCCCCAGCCAGCACCGTGGCGCCCTTCGCTACCGCATCTTCGACGTGCTCACGCACTTTCTCGACAGCCGAAGGCTCAATCAGCGGGCCGACAACGACGCCCTCGTCCAGACCGTTACCCACCTTCAGCGCCTTCACCGCATCGGCAAGTTGATTGACGAACTTGTCATAGACCGTCTCCTGAATATAGAAACGGTTTACGCTGACGCAGACCTGCCCGGCGTTACGGAACTTATTGGCGATCGCGCCTTTGACGGCGGCATCAATATCCGCGTCCTCGAAAACGATATACGGCGCATTACCGCCCAGCTCCATCGATACCTTTTTCATGGTCTCTGCGGAATTGCGAACCAGCGTTTTCCCGACGGCGGTTGAACCCGTAAACGAGATTTTGCGCACGTCATGGCTGGCCATAATGGCGTCGCTAATTTCTGAGGTGCTCCCAGCGACCGCATTCAGCACACCATCCGGCACACCGGCCTGCTTCGCCAGCGTCAGCAGCGCAAAGGCGCTCAACGGCGTGTTGTTTGCAGGTTTGATCACGCCGGTACATCCTGCTGCCAGCGCCGGGCCGAGCTTACGGGTGAGCATAGCCATCGGGAAATTCCATGGCGTGATAGCAGCAACCACCCCGACAGGTTCACGAGTGGCCAGAATACGGGAGCCAGGTTTAACCGGAGGAATGATTTCACCGTTGGCGCGCTTGGCCTGCTCGGCAAACCACTGAATGAAGCTGGCAGCGTAGTCCACCTCACCTTCAGCCTCTTTCAGCGGCTTGCCCTGCTCGGTAGTCATCAGCCGCCCGAGCCAGCTTTTGTTCTCGATAATCAGTTCATACCAGCGATAGAGGATCGCGGAACGCTCTTTTGCCGTTTTTGCGCGCCATGCGGGAAAGGCCTTCGTCGCGGCCACAATGGCCTCTTCGGTTTCGGCTTTTCCTGCTTTCGCCACTTTCGCAATGACCTCGCCCGTGGCCGGGTTTAGCACATCAAACGTGGTGTCGAGTGTTTTCCAGATACCGTTGACCAGATACCCGGTCTGAAAAAGAATACTGTCCTGAAGAGCCTGGGTTGTCATGTGTCCTCCCTTCCTGAATGTTTGAACCTGCAAGAATAAGTATAGCCACAAAAAAACCGACGCTTTTGGCGTCGGTTTTCTCTTCGTTAGCTGTCTGTCAGCGCATTCTGGTAGCGGTGTAGCATAAACACCAGCCGCTCTACCGGCTCGGTAACCTGCGGCGGCGCTTCCCAGATCCGCAGTTTCTCCTGGTAGATATCCAGCTCCTCCAGCAGTTGCTTAAAGTAGCGGCGACGTTTGTCATCACTGGATGCCGATATCACATGGTCCGCCGTGCGCCGTAGCTGGCGGTGGAAGGCGGACAAATCGTCGTTGATCGGCACTGGCGCGTTCCGCAGACGCTGGTGCGCGATAATCATGGTTAACGCCAGGCGGAAGCGGGCGACATCGCCCGGGAATTTATTTAGCAACAGGAACAGCTGCTGATAGAGCGCCGGCAGGTGGTTCTCCTTGCGCCGCGCGGTGTTGGTGGTCAAGGACGATACGGCGGCCGATACAAACTGATTCAGCAGCACGCGCCCTGTCCGCGCCTGAGAGTTATCCCGCACCAGCAGGATCACCATCATTGCCAGGAAACAGCCCACCAGCTGACCTAGTGCGCTATCCAGGAACTGACTGAAATGGAAGGTCATCGGGTTATCCAGCACGATGATGTTAATCGTACTCGCCAGTGCGCCTAACGATCCCAGACGGCGTTTTTGTACCTCAATCCCGATAAAGAACGCCATCACCGCCAGGCTGATGCAGAGCAAAAGCATGCTTTGCTGCGTCGAGGGAATAATCACCAGGAAGTAGAGCGCGCCAATGGGTAACGCCGCAATAGTGCCGTACAGAAAATCGATCGCGACCATGCGCGGGTTGGGCAGACGCATCGCCAGCGCGGTGACGACGGCAATCATCACCATCGCGCCGCTGCCAGACGTCCAGCCGGTCCACAGCCAGAACAGCGTGCCGAGTATACAGGCCAGGGTGGTACGCCAGAAGTTAACCATCGCATGATGGCGCTCGGCGGATTCAGGTTTGATCACCACTTCGCCCTGTAACACCTCTTCTTCCGCCGCACTGATTTTGGTGTTGCTAATCACGCCGCGTTTCAGGAGCAGGTAGCGCGTTGCGGCGCCTACCCAGGTATAAATGGTGACTGGCGTATCCCGTTCTCCTGTCCACGCAATCACACGACGCATGCGTTTAAGCTGTCGATGCACGTCCTGCACCGTCTCCACAGGCTCATCAAACAGTTCGCGGAAAGTATCCGTTACCACTTCGGGGCGGGTGTTCTGAATCAGGTAGGTTTCACACGCCTGGGTGATCAGCGTTAACGAGACGGTATTGATCGCTTTCAGACGACGGTTGGCCCGCTCCCAGCGGGAAGACTCCATATTGAGGTTACTGCGCATCCCTTCCAGCGCCTGCGTGCGGCGCACCAGCGCACTCCAGGCCTTGTCGACCTCTTCGCTGTCGCCGTGCTTAATGCACAGCTGCATGAGCTGGTACTGAGCAACAATCAGCGCGTCCAGCTCACGATCGACTTCCTGCTTGATGGATCGCGGAGAGAAGAGCAGGTCTGCGACAATCGCGCAGACGATACCAATGACAATCTCGCTGCAACGTTCCACGGCGAACTGCGGAGCAAGCAGCGGTTCACTCTGAATGGTGATGATAATAATCAGCGCGGTATATCCCGCCAGACCCCAGGCGTACGAGTTCTCCACCTTCACCAGCGAAGAGACCCAGGTGCAAAAACCCGCCCAGATACAGCATACAATCAGCATCAGCAGCGGCGTGCGGATCATCAGGATGATAATGGTCAGGGCGGCGATACAGCCGATAAAGGTGCCGATAATACGCAGCATCCCGCGATAGCGAATTGCCCCGGAGTAAGGTTCGCCACCCGCCGCGAAGGCAGGACCGGCAGCGACGATCGCGGCGGTCAGAACGGCCCAGCGCGGCGTTTCAAGCTGGAAATGGAAGCCAACAAACAGCGCCAGCACAATGGCGCATGCCAGCTTCACGGCGAAGCGGATGTGCTGGCTGGCGATGGAAAAAATGCCCATAGCGATCAACCAAACTCGCGCAGGCGATGGGCGATTTGACGGAAGATCGAATCCTGGCTGGCATCACGGTCTTTTTCACCCGTGATCACCACCGTCGCCGTGGTGCCTGCGGGCCAGAGGTTGCTCTGCTGCTCATCCAGACGAATGCGTACCGGTACGCGCTGCGCCAAACGAACCCACTCGAGGTTAGAATCGACGGTCGCCATCCCTTTTGAATCATTGGTACTGCTGGAGTTGGTCACCCCCGCGGCCACGCTGTCCACGGTTCCCTTCAGGACCCGGTTGCTGCCGAGCGGCGTGATTTCGGCGCGATAGCCCGGACGCACGCCTTCCAGCTTGGTCTCTTCCATATAGGCGAGGACGTAGAAAGAGTTCTGTTTCACCAGCGCCACGGCCGTAGAGCCGCGCGTGATAAACTCGCCCGCATAGACATTGAGGTTGGTCACCCAGCCATCGGACGGGGCGCGGATAACGGTACGTTCCAGATCGAGCTTCGCCAGATCGCGCGTCGCCTGCGCTTTTGCCAGCTGATGCAGCACGGTTTGCAGCACGTTATTGGACTGGTCAATCTCTTCCCGGGACATGGCCTGGATGCCCAGCTTGTTACGGCGTCCTGCTTCACGGCGTTTTTCAGAGGCCAGCGCGTTGTAATACGCCACGTCGGCTTCCGCTTCTTCCAGCGCTTTTTGATAGCGCGGCTGGTCGATGGTGAACAGCACCTGATCTTTTTTCACCAGTTGGTTATCGTGGACGTTGACTGCCGTAATGAGACCGGCGACATCGGGCGCTATCGCGACCACCTCCGCGCTGAAACGCGCATCGCGCGTCCACGGGGATTCGGTGTAATAAACCCAGGCGCGAAAAATAGCGATGAACGCCAGGATGACCAGCGCCATAGTGATGGCAGTGCGGGAGATTTTTCTTGTTAGCGTTTTCACATCAACCTCAGACAAACATGCGCGATATTAAATAGAACAGGCAGCAATACAGCGCGGTATTGAACAATGCAGGATGCCAGACGAAATCATAAATCCCGGTAGGGACCAGCACCTTGCGCACCAGCCAGAAGATCGCCAGTGATAAAAGAAGCTCGAAAAATATCGGTGGGAACGACAAACCGAACACCACGATAACGGGAAACAGACTCATGTTGACCTTGATTAAAGAGAGTGCAGGTTACTGGATTTTTATGCTCGCGCCGCCGCAGGAGAGCAAGAATTGCCGGGCGAGAGTGGCGCAGCCGTTATGTAATTAATAATATATTAACGTAACTGTTATGCTGTTATCTATCATATGTGATCTAAATCACTTTTAAGCCAGAGTGAATAATGGAACGTCTAAAACGCATGTCCGTCTTTGCGAAAGTGGTTGAGCAAGGCTCTTTTACCGCCGCAGCACGTCAGCTACAAATGAGCGTCTCATCCATTAGTCAGACAGTGTCAAAACTGGAAGATGAGCTTCAGGTGAAGCTGCTCAACCGCAGCACCCGCAGCATCGGGCTGACGGAAGCGGGTAAAATTTACTATCAGGGCTGCCGTCGAATGCTGCATGAAGTGCAGGACGTTCACGAGCAACTCTATGCCTTTAACAACACGCCTATCGGCACGCTGCGTATCGGGTGTTCTTCAACTATGGCACAAAATGTTCTCGCTGCCATGACGGCGGAAATGCTGAAAGAGTATCCCGGTTTAACCGTTAATCTGGTTACGGGCATTCCGGCACCGGACCTGATTGCCGATGGGTTAGACGTGGTGATCCGCGTTGGCGCGTTGCAGGACTCTAGCCTGTTCTCGCGTCGACTGGGCAGCATGCCGATGGTGGTCTGCGCTTCGAAAAGCTACCTGGCACAGTATGGCGTGCCGGAGAAACCTGCCGATCTGAGCAACCACTCGTGGCTGGAATACAGCGTTCGGCCAGATAACGAATTTGAACTGATCGCGCCGGAAGGGCTTTCCACTAAACTGCTGCCTGAAGGCCGCTTCGTCACCAACGATCCGATGACCATCTCACGCTGGCTGGTGGCCGGGGCCGGGATCGCCTACGTACCGCTGATGTGGGTGATCAACGAGATCAACAGCGGCGTGCTGGAGATCCTCTTCCCGCGCTACCAGTCCGATCCGCGTCCGGTGTACGCGCTCTATACGGAAAAGGACAAGCTGCCGCTGAAGGTGCAGGTCTGTATTAACTATCTGACGGACTATTTTGTGGAAGTGGCGGAGCTGTTTCAGGGCATGCGGGGCAGAAGGAAAGAGTAGGCTTTTCCCCTCTCCCCGTTGGGGAGAGGGTCAGGGTGCGGGGGAAAATTTACGCCGTGCCGCCCACCGTCAGATTATCTACTTTCAGCGTAGGCTGACCGACGCCCACAGGCAGGCTCTGGCCCTCTTTGCCGCAAACGCCCACGCCGTTATCCAGCTTCAGATCGTTACCCACCATGGAAATCTGCTGCATGGCCTCAATGCCGGAGCCAATCAGGGTTGCACCCTTCACCGCTTTGGTCACTTTGCCCTTCTCAATCAGATACGCCTCTGAGGTAGAGAAGACAAATTTGCCGGAGGTGATATCCACCTGACCGCCACCAAAGTTTGGCGCGAAGATCCCGTAATCAACGGATTCGATAATCTCCTGCGGCGTGGATTTGCCCGGCAACATGTAGGTGTTGGTCATGCGCGGCATCGGCAGGTGCGCGTAGGATTCACGACGGCCGTTACCCGTTGGCGCTACGCCCATCAGGCGCGCGTTAAGCTTGTCCTGCATGTAGCCTTTCAGTACGCCGTTTTCGATCAGCACGTTGTACTGGCCCGGCGTGCCTTCATCGTCGATAGAAATCGAGCCGCGACGGTCGAGCATGGTGCCATCATCCACCACGGTACACAGTTCGGAGGAGACAAGCTGCCCCATCTGACCGCTGAATACGGACGTCCCGCGACGGTTGAAATCACCCTCAAGGCCGTGACCGACCGCTTCGTGCAGCAGCACGCCAGGCCAGCCTGCGCCCAGAACCACCGGCAGCGTACCGGCA